>JBBRUM010000094.1:0-10113 GCA_038247815.1 Tepidisphaerales bacterium
CCGACCCAGACCACCGTTTCGATCGAGTTGCCGGGATGGTCCATGCACTGGAGTATCCACGGTTGTGCGTGCAAGAAAAGGGCGCTTTCTGTCGCGGGCGCAGGAGCGGAGGGGGAGACAACGCCCATGCCAATGGCTACAACGGGACCCATGGGCACGAAGAAGCCATTGCATCCCGCCTCGCCCGCCTCGTCGTGGGGGCCCGGCGCGTCCGGGGCGGGGACGGGTATTGAACATGTTGCTGTTTTGGGAACGGGGGCGATGGCGACGGTGTGCGCGATGTTGCTGGTTCACAACGGGCATCGCGTGCGGATGTGGGGGCATGCGCCGGGGACGATCGAGAAGCTGAGTGCGAATCGTGAGCAGACTCGACTGCTGCCGGGGACGCGGATCCCGGCGGAGGTGGAATTGACGGCGGACGACGGGGCGATTTTCGGCGGTTGCACGATGGTGTTGTCGGCTGTGCCGACGCAGTACGCGAGGTCGGCGTGGGAGCGTGTGGGCGACCATCTTCCGGACCGCGTTCCGGTGGTTTCGGTGTCGAAGGGGGTGGAGAACACCACGCTATTCAAGCCCACCGAAGTCATCGCCGATGTGCTCGGGCGGCGGTCGCCGGGGCCGCACGGCTTGGGGGTGCTGTCGGGGCCGAACATTGCAGCCGAGCTGGCCCGCAACCAGACCGCGATGGCGGTGGTCGCCTCGACCGACCCGCACATGGCCAGGCGCGTGCAGCACGCGTTTACGACGCCGTTTTTCCGGGTGTACACCAACCCCGACGTGGTGGGTGTCGAAGTGGCGGGGGCGACGAAGAACATCATCGCCATCGCAGCCGGCATCCTCGACGGGATGGGCGCGGGCAACAACGCCAAGGCCGCGCTGGTGACGCGCGGGTTGGTGGAGATCACGCGATTGGGATTGGCGCTGGGCGCACGGGAGGAGACGTTCATGGGGCTGGCCGGGCTGGGGGATTTGATTACGACGTGCGTTTCGCCGGAGGGGCGGAACCGTTCGGTGGGCGAGCGGATTGGTCGGGGTGAGAAGCTGGCGGAGATTTTGGCGTCGATGTCGTCGGTGGCTGAGGGGGTTACGACGACGCGGGCGGTGATGGAGCTGGCCAAGCGTCACGGCGTGGACATGCCGATTGCGCGGACGCTGCACGCGGTTCTTTTTGAGTCCATGCCCCCCAAAACCGCGTTGGGCCAACTGATGTCGAGAGAGAAGAAGGCCGAACGGTAGAGCTGGAGTGTTTCCCCGCCCGCTGCCGTCGCGCCGTGGTGCTGTCCCCCCGCGGACCAACGTCTCCCCCGGCTGCCTGTCTTTAAATCTGACATCTGCAACCGCCCGTCTATACTGTTACTTACCCTTTTTCGAGGTTTTAATATGAGAGCAACCAAATCGATTTCGTCCGTTCTTGTTGTCGCGCTGGTAAGTGCCGGGCTGGTGGGGTGTGAGAGCAAGTCTGGGACGGGGACGTTGATTGGGGCGGGTGCGGGTGCGGGGGGTGGGGCGTTGATCGGGTCGGCGGTGGCGGGCAAGGGTCAGCGGAACGAGGGGGCGTTGGTGGGCGCGGGGATCGGGGCGCTGGCGGGCGGATTGGGCGGATATGGCATTGGCAGGCAGGGCGACAAGAAGGACGAAGCCCGCAAGCGTGAGCGTGACCGTGAGGACCGGGTTTACACCGACCGCTCTACGCAGGTGGCTGCGCCTGCTGCGACGGTGAATCCCGCGACCGGCCAACCCGGCCAGGCTCTGACGATGCAGGAAGTGATCCTGTGGTCGCAGCGCGGTGTGCGGGAAGACATTATCATTGACCGCGTCGACCGCAGCGGCACGCGTTTCAACCTGACGGCTGGCGACGAGTCGCAACTGCGAACGGCGGGCGTGTCGGAAGCGGTGATCCGGTCGATGAAGGCGAAGGGGTAGGACCCTCACGGCCGCCAATCGGACTTAAAGTTTGGCGGTGTGTGGCTTTGTCGAGGCGTGAAGGCGGATCCAGGTGCCGCGCCTGTTCCCACGTGGGAGGTGTGGGAAGGTCCGAGCCGGTTGGGGTCATGCGGCCAAGTTTTTGGGGGGGCCAATCGGGACCGGGGTGGCCGGCGTCGCGGGGACGGCGTCGTTTTCGTCGTAATCGTCGATGGTTTCGGGTTTCCGGACTCGGTTGAGGCCGTCGAGGGCGGCGACTTTGTAGCACTCGGCGAGGGTGGGGTAGTTGAAGACGGTTTCGACGAAATAGTCGATGGGCAGGCCGGCGGTCATGACGGCTTGGCCGATGTGGATAAGTTCGGTGGCGCCGGTGCCGAGGACGTGAACGCCGAGGAGGCGGCGGGAGTCGGGGTGGAAGAGGAGTTTGAGCATTCCGACGGGGTCGCCGATGATTTGGCCGCGTGCGATTTCCTTGTAACGGGAGACGCCGACTTCGTAGGGGATTTTGGCGGCTGAGAGTTGTTGTTCGGTTTGTCCGATCATCGAGACTTCGGGGATGGTGTAGATTCCGTATGGGATGTGGGGGCTGGCGGGTGCGGGGATTTGTTTGAACATGTGCCAGGCGGCGAGGCGGCCTTGTTCCATGGCGGTGGCGGCGAGGGCGGGGAAGCCGATGACGTCGCCGGCTGCGTAGATGTGGGAGACTTCGGTTTGGAGGTTTTCGTTGACCTTGAGGCGGCCGCGGCTGTCGTTGATCAAGCCGGCGCGGGAGAGTGCGAGGGCGGAGGTGGCGCCTTGTCGGCCGACGCAATAGAGCAGGACTTCGGAGGTGATGATTTTGTTGGATTCGGTAAGGGCTTGGGCTTCGCCGGTGTCGGAGAGGAAGATTTTGGCGATATTTTCGCCGAGTCGGAGGCGGATTCCCAGCTCGCGAAGGCGATATTGGAGGGCTTCGGTGATTTCGTCGTCGACGAATTCGAGGAGTCTGGGTCGCTGGTCGACGAGGGTGACGCGGACGCCGACGGCTGCGAACATGGAGGCGTACTCGGTTCCGATGACGCCGCCGCCGACGATGGTGAGGGATTTCGGGAGACGTGTGAGGGTGAGCAGTTCGTTGGAGTCGATGATGACGTTGGGTGTGAAGGGGACGTCGTCGGGGCGGGCGGGTTCGGTGCCGACGGCGATGAGGAATTTGTCGGCTGAGACTTCGACGCGGTCGTCGCCGCGGGAGACGGTGAGGCGGTGGGGCGTTTCGAAGGCGGCGGTTCCGTAAATCACTGCAATGCCGTTGCGGGCCATTTGGGACCGGATGACATCGACTTCCTGGCGGACGACGGAGTTGGCGCGGTGGAGGAGGTCGGTCAGGGAGGGGCCGGTGGTGGACATACCGGAGCAAAGGAGGCGCTGGTCGAGGGCGGTGTAAGCCAGGACGGCTTCGCGTAGGGCCTTGGAGGGGATGGTTCCGGTGTGGATGCAGACGCCGCCGACGACGTTTTCGCGGTCGATGAGAGCGACGCGCTTGCCGAGCTTGGCGGCGGCCAGGGCTGCCTTTTGTCCTGCAGGCCCCGAGCCGATGACGGCGAGATCGTATCTATGGAGAGACATGCGAAATCACTTTCTGTCCGGACGCGAGAGACGGCGAAGGTGATCGCTGACCGCAAGAGAACTAAAAGCGGGACGATCTCTTGTAGTATCGGTCAGAAGTGGGGGTGAGTTGGACCGAGTACTGGGTCGCAGGAGTTTGTCAATCGGGGGTTCTGCGACGAATGGTCGCAGAAGAAATCCCTTTCACTGGGGTGGCGGGGAGGATACTGTATTTCCACTATGAGTAAATGCGCTGTTATTGGAGCGGTTTGGGCAGCGGGTTGGATGTCGTCGGGGTTGTTGTCGGCTGCGGTGATCGCCGCGTCGGCAAACAACTTTGTTTATCAGGGTGTGCCCGCGTTGAACATGGCGAACATTGGGCTGGGAGATATCCTGGCGACGGGGCGTTCGGGGACGGGCCACACGACGCAGAGCTACTTGAGGTTTGACCTGACGGGTGTGACGCTAGGTGCGGGAGACGCGGCCAAGCTGCGACTTTACGTGCGTGACAATATCCCCGCTCCGGGCTCGGGTGCCCCGCAGTTTGGTGTGGCGCCGACTCCGGCTTTTCCGCTGACGGCGCAGGTATCGCTTGTGGGGTCAAGCTGGGGAGAAAATACGGTTACTTGGTTGAACCGCCCGGCGACGATCAGTGTGGTCAGTTCGCAATCGATCACCGGAATCAACCAGTGGGTCGAGTGGGACGTGACGTCTGCGGTGCAGGGGTGGGTGGCCAACCCGTCAAGCAACTTGGGGCTGGTGGTGTCGTCGCCGTTGGTGGTGACGCCGGAGATGGGACAGACGGTTTATGCGATTTTCAACTCGTCGCGGAACACCGGCGGCAACGCGCCGCAACTCGTGATCCCCGAGCCCTCGGCGCTGGGCTTGCTTGCGGGTACGGTACTGCTTGGCGGCCGCCGTCGCCGGAGCTAGTTCGGATGGCAACGCCGGCCCGGACGCGGGACTTTCTTTGGGCACACTGCAAGGACGGAGTCGATGGACGCAGCCGAGACTGAATTTTGGGACCGACAGACCAAGTGCCCCGTCATGACGACTGTCCGCGCCGTCGGCAGGACGATCCGGTCCATCCGGCGATTGTCGGATGAGTCTGACAAGCCAGTGCGGGCGTTCACGCTCGTCGAGCTGCTTGTGGTGATGGGCGTGATCTCGGTGCTGATCTCGATCCTGCTGCCGTCGCTTCATCGGGCAAGGGCACAAGCGGACACGGTGGCGTGCGCTTCGAGCCTGCGGTCCATCGGGCAGGGGCTGCAGATCTACGTCAACGACCACAACGGGCGACTGCCGTATGTCATCGAGCCGATCTGGTCGCCGATCCGCCGGCTGGACTTCACGCGCGACCCTCGGGCCGAGCCACAGTCATTGTCGAACACGCTTAAGACGATCTGGAAGTCGGACCCGGCGAAGCTGATCAAGTGCAACTCTGCGCAACTGGGGTACCCGACGGGGAACTACGCGATGACGTACCGGGTGTCGGCTGCGAATAATTATGACGGCATTCCGATGACGATCGAGCAGCTCGTGCTGCCCAATGGCACGGTGCGGTACGAGTATTCGTTGAAGCAGCTCAACGGGCGGAAGCACAAGATGTTGCACATGAACGGTGATAGCTTTCCGTTCAAGCTCGCCAAAGGCCCCGGCCCGTTTTACCTGGTGCGTGACTTTGTCGGCAAGAACCCGGACCCGAACGAGTTTTCCCCGCGGCTGCCACACAACAAGACATTTAACCAGCTGATGCTGGACATGTCGGTGAACAACGAGCGCGACTCGACGGTGGGGCTATCGTACCCGTGATGCCTTGGCGGTATTCGTCCCGGGCTATCGGTTGCGGAGTTTGATGGTTTTTGGGAGGGGGTTGGGGAGGTTGAGGGTGCCGAGGACGGAGACGTTGTCGGCGAGGATGGCGCGGAGGGGCGAGGGGGCTTGGAGGTCGAGGAGGTCGGCGGTGGCGGAGCGGGGGGTTCCTCGGCCGGGGCGGATGGTGAGCGTGCTTCTGGTGGTGGTGTCCGTGAGGGTGACGGACAGCAGATTGGATGCATCGCGTGTGACCCTGCCGAAGCCGCGGCCGGAGAGGATGAAGTCCATCGGTGTGCCGTCGGCGGAGGCGAGGGTGAGGCGGGAGTTGGTGTGGCCGGGGAAGGTTCCGAAGAGCCACTGCACGTCGAGGGAGAGGGCGGCCGCGGTGTTGTTGAACGGCCCGGCGTCGGCTGTGGCGACCAGGGGGAGGACGGAGACGAGGGGGAAGTAGTTGCCCTGTTCGATGGAGAGCGGGACGGTGAGGGTGGTGCTAATCCGCTGGGCTCGGCCCGGGATCAGCGAGACGGAGATCGTCCGCGGGGCGAGGAGGCGGACGTCGGACGGGGAGACGTACTGATCGGGGGAGATGACGGGGGCGAGAGAGAACCTGCCGGTGAGCCGTGTCGTGCCGACGTTGCGGATAAAGACGGTGGCCGGGATTCGGTCGCCGGGGACGATGGTTGCGTTGAGCCTTGGGCGGAGCTCGAAGGCTTCGACGGCGAGGTCCGGCCCGGTGGCTGCGGGGGTGGGGGGTAGGGCGGAGATGATGACGGCGTTGGCGGTGAGTGCGCCTTTGGTGGCGCTGATGATGTTGGCGAGGGAAGCGCCGATGACGCGGGTGCGGCCGGGGGTGGTGTCGCCGACGAAGGGGACGTCGACGGTGACGGAGGTCTGGCCGGCGGGGAGGGTGATGGTGCGCTGGACGGGGGTGTAGTCGGAGGGGGAGCGGGCGGCGTTGGGGCCGGTGGTGTCGAAGGTGGCGAAGTCGGCTGAGACGTTTTCGGTGGCGGGGGCGGAGAGGGAGAGTGTGAAGGTGACGGTGCCGCCGGCGCCGTTGATCGGGGTGCTGGCGGAGGCGGAGAGGGAGAGTTGGGGCGGGGCGACGAGGGTCAGGACGTAGTCGCCTTGCTGGCCGCCCGCGGCCCCGTCACCGGTGAGGGGGTTGTAGGCGCGGGCGTTCTGGGAGGAGGGGTTGACGCCGATGAAGTAGGTTCTGCCGGCGACGACGGTGGTGGAGATTTGTGCGTTGCGGGTGGAGGCGGTGGCGTCGTCGTTGGAGGTGATCTCGGTTCCGGCGGAGTCGAAGAGGCGGAGGAAGGGGTCGGTGGCTTGGTCGCCGGGGACGGTGGCGCGGATGACGAGCGGGCCGGCGAAGGTGGCGGTGTAGCGGTAGAGGTTGACGGAGGCCGGGCCGGTTTCCACGGCGTTGGTGGTACCGAGATTGGCGTACACCGGAACGCCGGCGGAAACGGGCGTGGGCGTGCCGAAGTTGACGGACGAGTTGGTGAGCCGGCGCAGGTCGGAAAGGGGACGCATCGCCGAGGCGAGGGAGAACGCGCCGGTCGAGCCGCCGGAACCGGAGGCGACGGCGAACCATTTGAAGTCGTCGTTGCCCTCGCCGGTGACGGAGACGTACAGGGTTTCGCCAGCCTCGGCGCGGGCGATGATGCGGGCGGAGCGGCCGGTGGTGTCGGCGTCGCGGGTGATGGTGGTGCGGTCGGCGGAGAGGCGCCAGAGCTTCATCACCGGGCGAAGGCCGCCCCTGGCTCCGGTGGCGGTGAGGTCGATCAAGCCGGTGGTGGGCACGACGTACCGGTAAAACGCGACGTCCTTGCTCCCATTTTCCGCACCGAGCAGGGGGCGGGACGGCGTCGAGCCGATGACCGAGTTGACCGCGCGGCCGACGGTGGCGGCGGTGGCGGTGAAGGCCGTGCCGTTGTCGTCGCCGTTGTCGAAGCTGAAGTAGGCGTCGTAGTTGCCGGACTGGCCAGTGGTGGAGGCGCGGTCGAACGGGGTACCGGCGGAGTACGACTGGTTGCCGAAGGCGGAAATGCCCACGAACAGCACCTGACCGCGGGCGACGGCGAACTGCACGGCGGCGTCTTTGCCGAAAAACTGGTTAGTGACGGAGACGACATTGAAGTTCTCGTCAAAAACGCGAAGGAACGTGTCGACGCCGTCGGTCTGATGCTCGGGGGAGCTCGAGGCCCGGGTGGTGACCGTGAGCAAGCCCGAGTCGGGGGCGACCAAGCGGAACATGTCGACGTCGGTTGCCCCCACCTGAACACGCGGGCCGGAGGGGTTCAGCGGGTTGGGATCGGACCCGATGGACCCGCGGACGAACGTGGCGAACACGCCGAGGCGGGGGTCCTGCAGGTCGGGGGAGAGCAGGTCGGCGAGGAATGCGCCTTGCGGCACACCGTTGGGGTCGGGGTTGGCCAAGCCGACGGTGAGCGTGTAGTCGCCGGTGGAGCCCCCCGCCGTCACGCCCGAGCGGTCGACCACGGAGTACGCGGCGTTGCCGACGGCGGAGACGCCGAGGTAATAGGTGCCGGCTGGGAGGCGACCCGAGACGAGCGTGGGATACGCCCCGGTCGAGCCGGAGATCGAGGCAAGCTGATTGCCGGCTGAGTCGAAGAGGCGAACGAGCGGGCTGAAGGCGGTTCCCGCGCCGAGCGTGAGCTGGGCGGAGACGACGCCGGGGGAGAGCAGTGTGAGCCTGTAGGCGTTGACATCCCCCGGGCCGACCTGCACCTGACCGTCGACGCCGATGTTGGCGGTGAAGTCGAAGGTGGCGTTGCCGTCGAGGGCGGGGACGGCGGTGGCGGTGGCGAGGGTGGCGTCGGGGTCGACGCCGACGGGAACGGGCTCGCCCGGCTGGGAGACGGGCACGCCGGTGACCAGCGAGCGAACGGCTCGGAGCGCGGCGTACACGTCGATGCGCTTAAACGACAACCCGGTCTCCGGCAGGTCTTGGTTGCCGCCCGAGCGGCGGGGGTTGCCCGAGGAATCAAAGGTGACGGGAATCCGCGAGTTGCTGGACACGTTGCCGTCGATGATGGTGTCAGCCGAGTCGAGCAGCACGATTCGAACCTGATCGGGAGTGAGGTACCTTCCGCCGAAGACGAACGCCGCCTCCTGCATCAGCGCCACCGCCCCCGATACGAACGGCGACGACATTGAGGTGCCCGAGTCGAGCTGGTAAAGCTTGTTCGGGTCGTTCCAGGTCGAGAGGATCTGCGAGCCGGGGGCGGCGATCTGGCCCGGGAGCGTCGACCGCTGGCTGGTGGCGGCGAAGCGGTCGGGGGCGGCGTCGTTCTCCTGCGCGAAGAACCGCACATTGCCACCCGAACCGGAAATCTGCGGGAAAGTCCCCGACACCCCGTTGTCCGACCAAACATTGGATACCACCAGCGTCGAATACGCAGCCGGCGTCGCCGCGCCGGGACGCGGGGCGAAGTCGGCGTAGTTGTTCCCCGCAGCCGCGACCACCGTCACCCCGACCCGCTCGAGTCGGCGGATCAGCGTGGCTCCCTGATCCGAGATCCGCCCCGTGTTGTCGTTGACCGTCGGCACCCCCAGCGAAAGGTTCACCACCTTGATGTTGAACCGGTTGACGTTGTTGAGCACCCACTGCAAGCCGTTGGCGACGGTGTCGAACCCCGGCTCGGGCTCGTTGTCGGCTGGGAGGGCGCGAATGGCGATCAGCCGGGCGTTGGTGGCGACGCCGACATTCGGGTTGGAACTCGCGGCCGTCCCGGCCACGTGCGTTCCATGGCCCGCGGGGTCAAAGGCGTCGTTGACGTTGGTCGAGCCCGGCGAGTTGGACGACGAGCGCACCGCGTCAAAAAACGCGGCGAAGTTGTTCCGCAGGTCCGGGTGCCTCGCCCAAGTGCCCGAGTCGAGGACGGCGATCCCGATGTTCGACCCGTCGATGCCCGCGAAAGCGGGGTCCTGACGCAATGCGGTCAGTGAGGTAATGTCCTGGGCTGAGGTGAGTAAACGGCGGGATTCAAGTACTTCGAAAAAGACGGAAGCAGCCACAACATCCTCCCGAATCCGCTGGCACTTGCTGGTCAAAGGGTCGCCGGTGGACAAAGGATAGTAATCGACGTGGAGGGAAACCGATGTGAAAAGATTGCGTTCGAGGGAGGCTGGACATTTTACCGGAGATTGCGGAGGCGATCCCGTCTTGGTTGCTTGGTTCCATGCCCGGGCCTATTCTCCCTGCCCCCACTCCGCGACCCCCCGGCTCGGGCGTATACCGAACGGCGACGGGGTCGCCTAAGACCAATGGAGACCGATCATGGCCCGTCCTGAATCCCGTGAGCGTAAGTCCGACAAGAACGACAAGTTCCAATCTTTCGGCAACCGCCCGAAGATCAAAGCCGTCCGTGAAGCCAAAGACGGCACGATTTACATCGACTACAAGGACACCGAGACACTGAAGAAGTTCATCTCGGGCAACGGCAAGATCCTTTCCCGCAAGCGCACCGGCGCCAACGCGATGGAACAGCGGATGGTTCAGCAAGCCGTGAAACGCGCCCGGTTCATGGCGCTGCTGCCGTACGTGACGGCTGCAATGTAATCCCGCGGTCCCGCACCCGGGTCCAACCAAGGGTCCGCGTTTACCCGTGCGAAATCGCCTGTAGTTTCGGGGTTTTCGGTGGTTGAACAAGATTTAAAGAAGAAGGAAGGCCTCAAGGCCTTCCTTCTTTTGTCTGTTCAATTTTGGCGGCGGTGATTACTTCTTGGCGCCGAGGATTGCGTCCTTCGCGGCCTTGGCCACGC
>JBBRUM010000095.1:0-10018 GCA_038247815.1 Tepidisphaerales bacterium
CGAGAGTAGCGGAGCTATGGAGCTATGGAGCTATGGGGTGGGTGAAGGGTTGGCTGGGGATGAGTGGCGGGTGGGGTCGGTAGATAACCCCCTGAACAGGGGGAAGACAACAGGCGTGAGGTAAGGAACAATCGATGTGAGTTGAGTCGTGGTGCATCCGATGAAGAGCGGTAGGTTGTAGGTGTATGTGGAGTGAAGATGCGTGTTTTGGAGGCGAATTTGGTGGTTGAGAGTCGGGTTCAACTGAAGTGGCGGGCGGTGATTCTGCTGGCTGGGTCGAGTCGTCGACCTGAGTTGGCGGTGACGGGTCGTTCGTCGTTGGACTTGCCTTTGGGGGATGGGAGCAATGTTTTGGATCGGTTGATTGGGGAGTTGTCGGCGACGTTGGGTGAGGGTTTGGGGACGACGGACGTTCGACTGTTGGTGGGGCATGGGCAGGGTGAGGGGAAGCAGTTTTCGCCCGAGCCGGCGGGTCGGAGTGTGGGGTGGTTGAGTGTTGAGCGGGACAACAATCCGTTTAGGGGAACGGGTGGTGCGGTGGCGGACGCGGCGCGGGGGTATGGAGACAACGATTTGATACTGGTGTTGCAGGCGGCGCAGGTGAATTTCACGCCGTTGTGGAAGACGGCGGGTGCGTTGTTGCGGCGTGTGGAAGATGACGGATCGGATGTGGTGGTGGCTACCAACTCTGCCGGGGTTCCAGAGGGCGCGATTTTGATGCGTGTCGGGGCGCTGCGGGGGCTGAAGAAGGAGGGGTTTGTGGATTTGAAGGAGCAGGCGTTGCCGGCCCTGGCGAAGGAGTTTCGGGTGACGGTGTTGAAGGGGTCGGGGCAGAGTTCGGTGCCCGTGCGGACGGCGACGGACTATTTGCGAGCGGTTGCTTTGACGTCGGTGGTAGGGGGGTTGCGGGTGGGGAATGCGTTGTGGGATTTGGATCCGGGGAGGTCGGGCGGGTTTAAGTTGATTGAGGAGGGGGCGAAGGTGGCGGCGGGGGCGCGGGTGGTGGATTCGGTGGTTTTGTCGGGTGCGACGGTGGAGTCTGGTGCGGTGGTGGTACGGAGTGTGGTGGGCGGTGGGGTGACGGTTCGGGGCGCGTCGGCGTATGTGGACCGGTTGGCGGGAGCGGAAGGTGGAGCGTCGCGATGAGTATTGCCGTAACTGTGGGTGCGGAGGGGAAGGAAGTGGCGACTGGATTAAGTCGTCGGATGAGGCGGATTGCGCCGTGGCTGAGGGGGTTTAGCGCGACGGATTTGCTTTTGGCGCTGGGTTTGACGGCGTTGATGATTTTTGCGACGTGGGATGCGTGGGTGGACATCGCCAAGATTGCGTGGAAGGACGAGGAGGCGAGTCACGTTCAGTTGGTTCCGGTGGTTGCGTTGTGGTTGGCGTGGGTGAGGCGGGCGAGGCTGAGGCAGTGTCGTCCCGAGGGGAGGTTGTGGGCGGTGTTGGGGATGATTGCGGGGTATGGGTTGTGGTTTTACGGATTTCACGATCAGCGGCAGAGTTTTTGGCATGCCGGTGCGGTGGTGATGACGGTGTCTGCGGGGCTGGTGGGGTTGGGCACACAGCTTGTGTGGCGGTTTTTGCCGGTGTTCGGGACGCTGGTGTTTTTGATTCCCGTTCCGACGGGGCTGCGGATGGTGTTTGCGATTCCGATGCAGGAGTACACGGCGCAGGTGACGCAGACGATGTGTGAGGTGTTCGGGATGGCGGTGGTGCGTTCGGGGAATCTGCTGACGATCAACGGGACGGACGTAGCGGTGGCGGAGGCGTGCAACGGGATGCGGATGGTGTTCACGCTGCTGATGGTGTGCTACGCCTTTACGTTCACCGAGCCGCTGAGGACGGGTGTGAGGCTGCTGGTGCTGCTGATGAGCCCCGTGGTTGCGATTTTGGCGAACGTTGTGCGACTGATTCCGACGGTGTGGGCGTATGGTGCGCTCGACGCTGACGTGGCGGGGCAGGTGCATGACATCAGTGGGTGGGCGATGCTGGTGGTGGCGTTTTTGGCGTTGACGGGGATCGTGCGTGTGCTGCGGTGGGCGATGATTCCAGTGAGCAGGTTCAACCTAGCGCTGACGTAGCGGGAAGAGCGGGTGCGAAATGATTGAAATCGGCGGCAGGATGAAGAGGCGGATCGCGGTGGGCGCGGCGTTGGGGATCTGCGCGCTGGTGGGTTGGCAGGCGCGTGCGCTTCCGGACCCGGCAGGGGCGGAGAAGTTTCACGCGTCGGTGCGGGCGGTGGTGGAGAAGCTGCCGGAGAAGTCCGGGTCGTGGACCAGCCGGGACCTTCCGGTGCTCCAGGCGGCGGTGGAGCTGCTGAGGCCCAACGTGCTGCACCAGCGGCGGTGGGTCGACACGCGAACCGGCGAGATGGTGACGGTGCTGGTGGTGCACTGCGGCGACACGCGGGACCTGTTGGGGCATTACCCGCCGGTGTGCTACGTGGGGCAGGGGTGGCAGCAGTCGGGAATCACGGATTGGCAGGCGGAGCTGAGGGGGTCGGTGTTTTCGGCGCCGGAGTATGAGTTTGTGGCGGTGAAGGGCGGGCGGACGGAGGGGCTGTGGGTGAGGAATGCGATGCTGCTCCCCGGGAAGGGACTTGGGCGTGGCATGGGCGACGTGCAGAAGGCCGCCCGGAACGTGACGCGTCGATTTTTCGGGGCGGGGCAGGTTCAGTTTGTGTTTCCGCACGATTACACGGAGGCCCAACGCGAGCGAATCTCGGGGGAGATGATGGGGATTTACGGGGAGGTACTGCTTTCGGTGACGGGTTCGACGGAGACTGGGATGGAGGCTGGGACGGGGACGGGAACTGCGACGGAGCGCGGGAGTTCGGGTGTCGCAGGCGAGGGTGTTAAAAGGGAGATCCCGTGAGTGTTTCGAGATGGGAGAATGCGTCGTTGGAGCAGGGCGGCGCGGGCGAAGCCGCTGCTGGCGAGGGGAGTCCGCTGGCGCAGGATGTATTGCGGATCGTGAGGCGCCGGTGGTGGGTGATTTTGATTCTGGCGACGGTGACGGCGCCGGCGGCGGCGTTTCTGGGCTGGAAGACGGGGGTGCGTGAATACTCGTCGACTGGGATGGTGCGGGTCAAACCGGTGCTGGCGCGGGTGCTCTACCAAAACGAGGACAAGGGCGTCATGCCCATGTTCGACAGTTTCGTCAACACGCAGATGAGCCTGCTGAAGGGGCCGCGCGTGGTGCGGGAGGCGGTGCAGGATCCGAGGTGGGCGAGGGCGTTCGGGAAGGCGACCGACGTTGCCATGGCGGAGTACGCGAACTCGATTACGGTGACTCGCAACGGGGAGATCATCGTCGTGGGGGTGCGAGACACTTCGCCGGCGACCGCGCAGGCGGGGACGCTGTCTCTGGTCAACGCGTACAAGCGGATCAACGTCGACACCGAGGGCCGCGAGGACGAGACGGTGCTCAAGGCACTGCAGGACCGGTCGATGACGCTGACATCGGAGCTTCGGGCGAACCGGGAGCGGATCGTGGCGGTGGCGGGCGAGTTCGGCACGGAAAACTTGGCGCCGTACCAGGAGTCGAAGCTGAAGCTGGTCGCGGAACTGGAGAACGAGCTGCAGCGCCGCCGCGCGGCGTTGCCGACAAGCCGGCCGACTGTGAAGGAGCGGATAGACGGGAAGGGCGAAGCCGAGGCGGAGGCGACGGCCAAGACGCCGGCGGAGATGTCGGAGCGTGAGGTGTCGGCGTTCGATTCGCGACTCGCGAGCCTGCTGGACAGTCGCGACGAGCGTGAGTCGCAGCTTTCGACGATGGGGCTGACGATGGGCGAGCAGAACCCCGCGGTGGTCAGGCTGAAAAACGAGATCGCGCAGCTTGAACGTCGGATTTCGGAGCGGGTCGAGGATGTGAGGAACTCGGGGGTGATTGAGCGCGCGCTGCCGCAGATGCTGTCGGCGCGGGACCCGAAGGAGGGGGTGGAGCTGGTGGGGAAGGCGCTGGCGGAGGCGAAGGCCGACCTGCAGGCGCTGGGGGTCAAGGCGCAGCTGCTCAAGTCGCTGTTGATGGAGGAGGAGCGACTGACGAAGCAGCAGCAGGAGACGCAGATTCGACTGGACCAGTTGCGAACGGAGGCCGCGACGGCGGGTCGACTGGAGATTCTGTCGGACGGGGACGTGCCGGTGTTTCCGCTGCGGGACACGTTCATACGCAACGCGGCGCTGGGCGGGATCGGGGCGGTGATGATGTCGATGGTTTTGGTGGTGGGTATCGGGCTTTTGGACCGGCGTGTGCGGGGAATGGAGGATGTGCGTGCGAAATCGGGGCCGGGGCGAGGCCAGGCGCCGATGCTCGGCGTGCTTCCGGAGATTCCGGAGGGTTTGGAGGATCCGGAGCTGGCTGCTCGGGCGGCGCACAACGTGCACCACGTGCGGACGATGCTGGAGCTTTGGTCTGACGGGAAGACGCCGCTGTCGCTGACGGTGACGAGTCCGTCGTCGGGTTCGGGGAAGACGAGTTTGACGCTGGCGCTGGGTGTGAGCTTCGCGGCGGCGGGACTGCGGACGCTGATGGTGGACATGGATCTTGTGGGCGGGGGATTGTCGACGAGGGTGGACGGGATGACGCGGCGGAGGCTGGGGTCGATGCTGGTGGCGACGGGCGTTCTTTCGGACGTTCAGCGGATCGAGGCGCTCAAGCTGAGCGCGACGAAGAAGATCCGACTGGGCGAGGCGTGCGTGGAGTTGGGGTATGCGACGGAGGGGCAGATCAGCGAGACGGTGCGTCGGCAGGAGGAGGACTCGACGCTGCGGGGCATGGGAGTGATGGAGGCGTTGGCGGGCTACAACGTGGAAGAGTGCATGAGGCCGACGGAGGTTCCGGGGCTGTTTGCGATGACGCTGGGCGGAGCGAGCGTTGAGCAGGCGGGGGCGATTTCATCAGCATTGGTGCGGCGAATGCTGACGAGGGTGGGAGAGAACTACGACGTGGTGCTGGTGGACACCGGGCCGACGCCGGGGAGCCTGGAGGCGGGCGCTTGCGCATCGTGCACGGACGGCGTGGTGCTGACTGTGGCGCGGGGGGAGGACCGGGAGGCGGTGCGGAAGTGCACGGAACACCTGACGCGCATCGGAGCGACGGTGGCGGGGGTGGTATTCAACCGGGCGACGTCGAAGGATGTACTGAGGCTGTCGGCGTCGCGGTCGAGCAGTTGGGCGGGGGCGAGCGCGGGGCGGAGTGCGCCGCGACTGCCAATCAACGGCGAGGCGCGGACGGAGGGTCGGCGGCCTGACGGGTCGTCTGTGGAGGTTACGGAAGCGGACGCGGGCAATCCGTTGCTCGGGCCGGTGGTCAACGCGGTGCAGACTTCGGTGCGTTCGCCGAGGAAGGGCAAGGAATCGTGAGCGTGGCAGTGGCAGACAATGCGGTGGTGGTTGGACTCGCGGCGGGGGAGGGGGAGGGGATTGCGCGGTCGGTGGGACCGAGACTGTGGGGACTGGAGGTTTCGGCGCTGCACGACCGTTTCTGGGCCAGCCACGGGATCCAAGTGGTGCGACAGGGCGAGCCGGCGAGTTTGTCGGATCTGGCGGAGCTGTACATGTTGACGGAGGGGCGGGTGATGACGGTGTTCAACCCGCGGCGGGCTGTGGAGTCGATGTATTGGGCGGGGGCGGCGTCGATGCTGGTGAGGATCCACTCCGAGCGGAAGGACGCGTACGGCGAGCGGGTGGTGACCTCGGGGGACGGTCGTTTCGAGCGGATCGAGCGGGTGTACGGCGCGAGCACGCGCAAGCTGGCGCGGGTGGCGCTGACGACCAACCGTGACTTGGCGGCGTTGTGGCAGCGGACGAGCGACCCGGCGCGGGCGTGGAAGGACCTGCGGGGGAGGGTGCCGCGGGTGAAGCGGAGCGCGGTGTCGGTCCAGGGCGAGGTGGCCAGTCAGGACAGCGACGGCGAGCAGTCGATGATGCTGCGACTGTTGATGAACGCGTGGGGGACGCCGTCGGTGACGGTGCCGTCGATCGAGGAGCGCGTGCCGGGGCTGTGGGCGCATGAGAAGTCGAAAGTGGAGAAGGGGGTGCGGACGTCGGGGACGGTGTGGGTGGGCGCGGGGCGGACGCTGTCGGCGGGGGAGCGGGTTGCCGGACCGGCGGTGCTGTGGGACGACCCGGCGGCGGTGACGGGCTCGGCTGAGATGGACTGGAAACTCATCGAGCCCAATGAGTGGATCGCGGGTTCCGGCCGGGTGCGAACGCGGCGGAAGCGTTGGGTGAAAAGGCTGTTCGACCTGACATTTGCGACGGCGGCGATGCTGCTGACGGCGCTGATTTACCCGGTGGTGATGCTGGCGATTCTCATTGAGGATGGTCGACCGTTTTTCTTCGGACACGAGCGGGAGACACTGGGGGGCAGGCGGTTTAAGTGTTGGAAGTTCCGTTCGATGCGGAAAGACGCCGAGCAGATCAAGGCGCAACTGGCGCGCGAGAACCAAGCCGACGGCCCGCAGTTCTTCATGGAGAAGGACCCGAGACTGACGAAGGTGGGGCGGTTCCTTCGGGCGACGAACCTCGACGAGCTTCCGCAGTTTTGGAACGTGCTGACGGGGGACATGTCGGTGGTGGGTCCGAGGCCGAGCCCGCACAAGGAAAACCAGTACAACCCGGCGTGGCGGGAGGCGAGGCTGAGCGTCTTGCCGGGGATCACGGGGCTGTGGCAGGTGAGTCGGACGCGGCAGCGGGGGACGGACTTCCAGGAGTGGATTCGCTACGATATCGAGTACGTCGAGACGGCGAGCTTCATGCTGGACATGCGGATTATCTGGGACACGGTCCGGATGATCCTGGGGCTGGGCCGCAGGCGGTAATGCGGATGGGCGGGGGTTTTGGTTGTGGAGCGTTGTGGAGCGTTGTGGAGCGTCGTGGGCGGAAGAGCGTGGTGGAGTGGAGAGATGCGGAAGGATTTGTAGCACATGCACCCGAAGGCGAAGAAACGAATTGCGATTTTGGCGTTGGCGGCGACGGTGATCGGGCTGGCGGGGGGCGGCGCGTTTGCGTACCGGAAGCTGTCGATCCGGGCGGAGTTTGCGGCGTCGAGGGTGGAGGGGCTGAAGGCGTCGGCTGACGGTCGCCATGCGGAGGCGATCGAGCCTTTGCTGAAGTACATCGGGCGCTCGCCGAACGACGTGGAGGTTTTGTCGGCGTTCGCGAAGTCGCGTGAGCAGGTGCCGTTGGCCGGCGGGGCACAGCTGCGTGCGGTGCTGGGTACGCTGCAGCGTGTGGTGTCGCTGGACGGAGGTCGGACGGACGAGCGGGCGCGGTTGGCGATGCTGCTGTCGGATTTCGGGCAGTTGCCCGAAGCGTTGGAGCAGGCGGACAGGGTTCTGGCGGCGCGGCCCGGGGACAAGATCGGGCTGGCGGTGAAGGCGGTGGCGTTGCAGCGGTTGCGTCGGCCGGCGGACGGCGAGGCTGCGGCGATGGCGTGGGCGGAGGGGGCCCCGGAGGACGTACGGGCGCTGGCGATGGCGCTGGCGTCGGCGCGGGAGAACAAGGCTACGCCCGAGAAGCTCGCGGCGCTGGCGAAGAGGCTGGAGGGGATGGCCAAATCGGACCTCGGCTTGGCGACGGTGCGTGGGACGGCGGCGTTGCTCGCTGGTGATACCGAGGGGGCGCGGCGGTGGTGGCGCGAGGGTTCGAAGATCGATCCGACGACGCCGGACGAGGCGATTTTCGTGGCCGACCAGCTCCGCGGGCTGGGGCTGGCGATGGAGTCGGCGGAGTATCTGGTTCGGGCGGCGGAGTTGGGGAAGTTGCGGAGCGGGAAGCTCTTGCCGGCGCGGCGGCTGTTGGAGTTGGAGCGGTTTGATCTGCTCGCCCGACTGCTAGGGTCGGTGAATGTGGACGACGCGGAGACGCCGCCCGAGATGCTGTCAATGAAGGCGATTGCGTTGGCGGGAACGGGCGATGTGGCGGGCGCGGACGGCGCGGTGAAGTCGCTGGCGGCGAGGAAGGGCAAGGGCGACGAGGCGTGGACACTGGTCACAGAAGCGTTTCTCGGCCGCGGCCAAGCCGACGCCGAGACGACCAAGAAGGTCGTCACCGAGGCGATTACCGAGGGTGAGAACGCCCCGGTGCTCGCGTTGGTGCTGGCCGACGCGGTGGGCCGACTCGGCGAGACCGAGCGGGCGGTCCGAGTGCTGGACAACCTCGCGGAGGCCTCGCCGGCGTGGTCGCGACCGCTGGAGCGGAAAGCGAGCTTTCTGAGTGCGGCTGGACAGCTCGAAGCCGCGCACGCGGCGGCGTTGGAGGCGGCGCGGCGTGGGCCCAACGACCCCAGGGCGCTGACGACGCTGGCGAGGGTGTGGTCCGCGGCCGTAGAAGCCGGGATTTTGAACAACCGAGCCGAGCTGGCCAAGTTCCTCGATCAGCTTTCCGCTGCAATGCCCGGCGACCAGAGCACCGCCGCGATGCGGATCGTGACATTGGCGCGGGTGGGGAAGGCGGAGGAGGCGCGAAAGGTGGCGGGGCAGGTGCTGGCGGCTGCGAAGGCGGCGCCCGGGCCGGCGTGGGGTGATGTACTTTTGCGCGTGGCGACGGCGAGCGCGGCGGCGGGACTCGGCGGGGAGATCGAACTTTTGGACGCGGCCGAGGGTTATGGTGGCGTTACGCCGAACTCGGCGCTGACCCGGGCCCTTCTGGGGGCGAGTACGGGGCGCGGGGCCGACGCCGTCGCGCGGTTTGAACGCGAACGGAAAAGCGACGGACCGGCCGCGAAGGAATGGGCGATGGCGTGGGCGGCAACCCTCGACGCGACGGGCGACCCGCGGGCGCTGGCGGCGTGGACCCATGCCGCCGAGACATACAAGGACGCGCTGCCCGTGCAACGCGAGGTGCTGAACAGTCGAACGGGCCGGAGCGACCTGCCGCTTCGCCGGGCGACAATCGAGCGACTCAAGGCGATCATGGGCGACGCGTCGCCCACCTATCGAATGGAGGAGGCGGCCCTTGCCCTCGACCAGTCCGATACAACGCCGGCGAGACTCACGGAGATCTCCGACAAGCTCGGCGAGCTGGTGCGGTCGTCGCCCGGCAATACGCAGGCGCGGATACTGCTGGCGCGCACGCTTGAGCGCAACGGCGGCGTCGGCATGGCGATTGAGCAACTCAGGGCGGTGTCGAAGTCGGCGCCGGAGGCGGGGACGGTTTCCCTGATGCTCGCCGACCTCTACCAAAAGCGGGGCGACTACGCCGCAGCCGAGCGCGAGCTCGACGACGCGGTGAAACACATGGGCTCGGGACAGTCCCGCGGGGCCGCCATGCTCCTGGCCCAGCAGGGTGACGTCGACAAGGCGCTCGACGCGCTGAAGCAGGCCGGCAGCGACGCGCCCGATCCGCTGAAGGTGCGGCTGCTGCGCCAGAAGAACGATCTCCAGGCAGCCGAGGTCGAGGCCCGCCGAGTGGCCACCGCCAGCCCGGACCTCGGGTCCATCCGCGTGCTTGCAGAGATTCTCCGCGCCCGCGGCAACACCGCCGAAGCCGCCAAGACGCTCCAGCTTCTTGACGGAATCAAGCTCGACCCCGGGATGAAGGAGCTGGCGCTCACCGACTTCCACCTGCGGTTCTTCGATCTTGAAAACGCGCTGGCCAGCGCCACCCAGGCGACCGACAAAGCGCCCGAAAACGCCGCCACCTGGCAGGCGCTGCTCACGGTGCGCAGCGCCCTGGGCGACATCGCAGGGGCGATCAAGACGGTCGAGGCGGCGGCGGCGAAGCATCCGAACGTCGCGCTCTTCACGGCGCAACAGTCCCGACTCGACGTGATGAAGTCAGCCGCCAACGACCCGGTGCTCACGCCAGTGGTCATCTCGCTGCTGCAAAACCCAAACGACCAAGCCATGCTCGAAGCCCTCCGCACCCCGACCTCGGGGGCAATCTCCGAGGGAGGACCTAGCGCCGCCGTCGGACGCGTCCGCGAACTGGCGGCGAAGTACCCGCTCTCCCAGCCGGTGCAGATGATGGCGGTGCGGCGGATGCTGCAACTCAACCAACTCACCGAAGCC
>JBBRUM010000096.1:0-10017 GCA_038247815.1 Tepidisphaerales bacterium
GGGCGTACTTGGTCGGCGACCTCGGGTTGGGAGCGCAGTTGTCTGGTTGGACGCTCACCCGGGCGGCGGCGGTTTCAGGTGACGGAAAGACGATTACCGGCTGGGGCACGCGAAACGGAGAGCAGGCAGGTTTCGTGGTGGTTGTACCCGAGCCGGCGAGCCTCGGTCTTGTTGCGTCTCTACTGCCCGTGATGCTTCGACCCCGCCGCAATTGACTTCGGCACGCAAGGCCTTGGGCTGGAGAGGCGACTTCAATGGCTTGCCCGAAAAAGTGGCTCTAAAAACCCCCAACTCGCCGACGCGGCTGCGTGCGGTTTTTGGGTCTGCGTGTACAGCTCGACCGTGGCCGGGCCGGTGTACTGGGTTGCATGGATGGCAGTGACGAGTTCCGACCAGGGGAAGGTGCCCGTGCCGGGGACCATGTGGTAGTGCTTTCTACCGGGGAGGTCCTCGACGTGCAGGTTCCAGATTCGACCGTGGAGGAGCGTGAAGGCGTCCATCATTGACTCGCCGAGGACGTGGGAGTGGCCGGTGTCGAGGTTGGCACCCAAGCGGGGGTGGCCGAGCTCGGCGATCAGGTCGGCTAGCTCGTGGGCGTATTCGATGTACAGCCCCGGCTCGCACTCGATCCCGATGTTGACACCGAGCTTGTCGGCGTAGTCGAGCAGCGGTAGGAGGTTCTCCCGGAGCAGCCGCGCGGCGAGGTCGGGCGTGACATGGGCGAGACACCTGCCCGTGGTGATGGACACGGCCGGTGCGCCGATGCCGGCAGCGAACTCCAGCGCCCAGCGGATGCGCTGGGCGCGGTCGCGTTGGTACTGCTCAACCGGCGAGATCAGCGACGGCTCGAAGTACGGTTCGGGGGGGGCGTGTCTCCAGTACGAAAACGAACAGTTGGTGTTGACGTTGGAGACCCGCAAGCCAAGTGCGTCCAGCTCACGTCGCACCTCCCCCGCCGCTGCGACCGGATCCCCCCCCGCCGCCGGATCCGCGTGGGGCGCGTCGGCGAGAATCTCGACGTGAGTAAACCGGGCTTGCCGGATGCCTCTCAGCGCCTCGACCAAGGGAAAGCGGGTGAACGCATTGGTGGAAAATGCGAGGATCATGGGTGTGCGGCGAAGTTCTTCAGGATCGACAGCCCCACACCCTGGCTTTTCTCCGGGTGGAACTGCGTGGCGACGATGTTGTCTTGGATCACCGAAGCCGTGAAGTCCGCGCCGTAACTCGTTGTGGCAGCGGACGTTGCGGGGTGGGTCGGGCGGCAGTGGTAGCTGTGCACGAAGTAAACGTGGCTGGCGGGGGCTAGCCCCGCGAACAGGGGAGAGGGCGTGCGGAAGTCGAGCGTGTTCCAGCCCATGTGCGGGATCTTCAACCCGTGGGACTCGTCCACCGTGAACCGCACCACCTCGCCGGGAATCAACCCCAAACCGGGGTGCGTGCCTTTCTCATAGCCGGTGTCGAACAGAACCTGCATGCCGACGCAGATTCCCATCAGCGGTTTGCCGGTGGCCGCGAAGCGTTTGACGGCGACGTCGAGGTGGCGCTCGCGGAGGATGCGCATGCAGTCGCCGAAGGCGCCCACTCCGGGGAGGATGAGCTGGTCGGCGTGGTCGATTTCTTCGGGTTGGCGGATGATTTTGGCGGGGTGGCCGACGGCTTCGAGGGCTTTTTGGACCGATCGAAGGTTGGCCATGTCGTAATCGAGGATCGAGATCATCCGGGGGTACCACAAAAAAGGACGCTCCCGAGCAACATGCCGGGGAGCGTCCTGAGTGTATGGGGGAAGTCGCGTCGTGGACTATTCGAGGATGACGGCGATTTCAACCCGGCGGTTGGCGGCTTTGTTCTTGTCGTCCTTGGGGAAGTTGGCGCCGAAGCCGGCGGTTTCGACGAGCTTGGGGTCGACGCCCTTGGTGCTGAGGTACCGGGTGACGGTGGCAGCGCGCTCGAGCGAGAGTTCGAGGTTGTCCTTATAGACCTTGGCGGTCTTGAGGACCGGGTCGGTGTCGGTGTGTCCCTTGACCTTCACCTTTTTGTCGGAGTAGTCGGCTTTGAGGGCGGCGACGATTTTGTCGAGGGTGGGGAAGGCGGTCTTCTTCAGGGTGGACTGACCGGGGGCGAAGAGGACGTCGCCGGGGAGGTTGACGGTAAGGGTCTTGGTCTTGGCGTCGTAGGAGGTTTCGATGCCGGCGATGGCGGGGTCGGAACCGGCTTCGGGCTTGACGAGGGAGGACTGGAGTTCGGAGATTTTCGCGTCGCGTGCGGCGAGTTCGGCCTGGGCGGCGGCGAAGTTCGCGTCGGTGACGGCCAGCTGCGAGTTGACTTCCTGGATCTGGGTTTGGAGGGAGCGGTTTTCGTTCCAAAGCTGCTTGTTGGCGGCGGCGGTTTTCTTGTCCTGGCAACCGGTGGCGGCGAGGGCGAGGGTGGAAAGGACGGCGGCGGTGGCGAGAAGACGCATGGCAAAACTCCTTGTTGCGACCCGGTCGGGGTTCGCGGGGGTTGAGCTCTGCCATCCCGGTGGAAATTTCCGAATCGCGAGGGTTAAGTTCGCGGCACGGCACACAACTGCCGGGCGATCGGGAGGCGGGGAGCTTATCTGGACTGCGACGTCCCGCCGACGTTTGGACCTTCGCCCTCGAGGGGTATGGGGTCCATGGGTCGGGGGGGCGTTGCGGCCTTACTTTGGAGTTCGGCCACCTGCCGTTCGGCCTTTACAAGACGCTCCTTTTCTTTCGCGGTTTTGAGCGTTTTAATGGCGTGGTAGAAAGAAACGATCAGCCCGACTGTGAGAATCGCCACACATGAGGT
Source organism: Tepidisphaerales bacterium (assembly GCA_038247815.1). Taxonomy (GTDB): domain Bacteria; phylum Planctomycetota; class Phycisphaerae; order Tepidisphaerales; family Tepidisphaeraceae; genus JBBRUM01. The sequence continues at coordinate 2,809 of JBBRUM010000096.1, forward strand.
GGCGAAGAGGGCCAGTACAGCATTAGGCCGTGTGTAGGTTGCGAGGAAGGGGAGAGAGAGGCTTGGGTCGATGGTGGCGGATCTATTCCAAAGGAACACGAGCAAGAGATACAACGTGACCACGGCGAATGCGGCGATTTTGGCGTACGCCCAAGCGACGGAGATTCGGTGATTCATGGGAGCAAGGATACCAAACGGCGGGGGAATCACCGCAAGGACGGAGGCGGCGATAAGGTGAGTGTGAACACGAGGCCGTCCCACGCGGCGCGCAAGGACTCCTCAACCGGGCAGAGCAAGAGCATGACGGTGACCACGCCGAGGGCGAGATACGGGCCGAACGGGATCTCGCGGGTGGACTTGGTGAAGAAGCCGTAAAGCGTAAAGATCAGACCCCAAACGGCGCCGGCGAAGACGGCGACGACGGCGACGTACCCCCCCGCCACCGTGCCGACGGCGGCCATGAGGTGCACGTCGCCCAACCCCATGGCGAGCCGACCGAACCCGAAGGTACCGATTATGCGGACACCCCAGATGAACCCTCCGCCGACCAGCCCGGCGAGGACGCTTCCGAGCAGACCTGAGGTGTATTGGTTGCTGGACAGCCAGCTAGAGGTTGCAGCCGCAGAGGGGACATAGCGATAGAGCAGCAAGCCGATGACAAACCCGACCAGCGGCGGCAGGATGAACGCCATTTCCTTGAACATCTCGCCGGCGAGCATGCCGCGGGTCCACTTGGTGGGAGGGGTTTCGGGAACGGTGGGTGGGCGGTTTTCGGCGCGGGCGGCGTCGATCTCGGCTTGCCAGGTTTTGAGGTCCAAGCCCATGGGTTCGCCGTCGGGGAAGGAGAGGGGGAGGATCTTGAGGTGGAGAAAGACCACCGACAGGAGGTAGCCAGTGGCGGCGAGGGCGGCAGGGAGGGCGAGGACGGGGGGGAGGTGGAGGTTGCCGAGGGTGAGGGGGGTGGTGAGGAAGGCGTGGCCGGTCAAGCCGACGACGGCAGCGGTGAGAGGGAGGGAGGCGGGGATGGTGTAGGTTTCAAAGTCGATGAGACTGGCGGCTAGGAGGATGGCGAGCAGCGAGAGGTGCAGCACGAGCACCGGCCAGTCTCGGAGGATGTCGGGGAGGGGCGCGGGGAGGGGCAAACCGCCGGGGGTGAACCGGGCGAAGGGGATCGACGGGCACGGGCCGTAGCCGAACTGGAACACGGCGACGGCGTAGCCGAGGAAGAGCAGGCCGGTGGCGGATTCGACGAGGGGGTAGCGCTTCGAAATCGGATTCTTGCAGGTGCGACACTTGCCGCCGAGCATTAGCCAGCCGAGTACCGGAACGTTGTCGTGCCACGCCAATCGCGTGTTGCAGTTCGGGCACGTGGACGGCGGGTGGATCAGAGACTTTCCCAGCGGCAGACGGTAGACGACGACATTGAGGAACGAGCCGACGCACAGGCCCATCAGGAAGACGAAAACGAGCACGGGAATCAGCATGGATGGGGATGTTACGGGAAGGGGTTGTGCTCAGAGGAGGCGCACGATGTAGGTGGCGGCTTCCTCGGGGGTGAGGTGGGTGACTTCAAGTTCGGCGGTCATGACGTCACGGTAGATCGGCTCGCGGGTGGTGAGAACGGTGTTGATTTCTTCAAGGGAGTCGGTTCCGGCGGGGGTGAGGGCGGGTCGGGAGGCGGCGGTGTCGGGGTCGGCTGAGAGGCGTTGGAGGAGGACGTCGGGTTCGCAGCGGAGATAGATTCGGCGGTGGGGCGAGCTTTTGAGCAGGGCTTGGGTTTCGGGTCGGAGGATGGCGCCTCCGCCGAGGGCGATGACGACGTCGTCGAGTTTGAGGAGGTCGGAGACGGTGGCGGCTTCGAGGTCGCGGAAGTGGGGTTCGCCGCGGGTGGCGAAGATTTCGGCGATGGATATTCCGGCGGATTTGGTGATGCGGTGGTCGGAGTCGTGGAAGTCCTGCCAGAGACGGGAAGCCAGTCGCTTACCGATGGTGGTCTTGCCCGAGCCGCGATATCCGATGAGCACCACAGACATGGAGGGTGAGTGTAACCACATCGTGCGGTTTGTGCCCGGGGGGGCTGGCACCTTATAGTCAAGGCCTATGGCGGAAAAGAAGCGTCGGACGGTGAAGGACACGAAGTTGGCGGTCGGCGATCGGAAGGGGAAGACGGTTTACAAGCGCGTGTTGCTGAAGATTAGCGGCGAGGGGTTCTGCCATGAGGGCGGATTCGGGATCGAGGCGGCGCAGTTGGAGGCGATCGCCAAGGAGCTCGTCGAGCTTTGCAAGACGGGGGTGGAGCTGGCGATCGTGGTCGGCGGTGGCAACTTCATACGCGGGGCGACCTTTGCCGAGGACGGGCATATTGAACGGGCGACGGCGGATTACATGGGGATGCTGAGCACGGTGATCAACGCGCTGGCGCTGCAAGAGACGATGGAGAGCTTCGGCCAGCCGACGCGGGTGTGTTCGGCGATCGCGATTACGGCGGTGGCCGAGCCGTTTATCCGCAGGCGTGTGATCCGGCACTTGGAAAAGGGGCGTTGTGTGATTCTTGCGGCGGGGACGGGCAACCCGTTCTTCACCACCGACACCTGCGCGGCGCTGCGGGCGACGGAAATCCAAGCCGATGTGCTCATGAAGGCCACGAAGGTCGACGGGATTTACACGGCTGACCCGAAGAAGGTCCGCGACGCCAAGCTGTACTCGGAGATCACATACGAACAGGTGCTTCGCGACGAGCTGCGGGTGATGGACCTGTCGGCGATTACGTTGTGCAAGGAGAACAAGATTCCGCTGGTGGTGTTTAACCTTAAGACTCCGGGGAACATCGCGCGGGTGATCCGGGGCGAGCATGTGGGGACGAAGATCGTTCCGAAGTAGCGCTGGGGTTTCGGGATGTTGCATTGCGGGCGGGGGAGATAGAATGCGAAGTGCGGGTGTGTTGAGTCGGGGTATTTGCGGCTGTGAGGTGAACCATGCCACAAGACGATATTTTGCTCGAGTGTGAGGAACAGATGGAGAAGGCGGCTGCCCATGTGCTGCATGAGATGCGGGCGCTACGGACGGGTCGGGCTTCGCCGGCGCTCGTGGAGCACTTGTCGGTGGAGTATTACGGGTCGATGACGAACCTGAAGTCGATCGCGATCATCTCAGTGCCGGAGGCGGCGCAGCTTTTGATCAAACCGTTTCAGCCTCAGGACATCAAGGCCATCGAGCGGGCGATCAACGACTCGAAGCTCGGCTTGTCGCCGCACTCGGACGGGAAGACGATTCGGTTGAACTTGCCGCCAATGAGCCAGCAGCGGCGGCAGCAGATGGCTGGGCAGTGCAAGGACATGGGGGAGCACGCGAAGATCTCGATCCGGGGTGCGCGGCGCGACGCGAACAAGGCGGCTGAGCAGGACGAGAAGGCGGGCGGGATGACCGAGGACGAGCTCAAGTCGTGCAAGGAATCGATCAACGAGTTGACCAAGACCTACGAGCACAAGGTCGAGTCGTCGGTGACTTCGAAGCAGGCCGAGATCATGGACGTGTAGGTTTGGCGTGGGCGACTATTTGCCTGCAAAGATGAAGGCTTTGGCGTCGTCGCCGAGTTGTTTCAGCGATGCCGGGTAGTGGTACCTCATAATGCCGCCGAAGTAGTGCTTCACCGCGAGGTTCTTCCGCGCCTCGGGGGAGATGACCATGCGGTTGAGGGTGCAGTCGGTGCCGAAGTAGGGCGTGGCGAGATCTTGGTAGCCGAAAGCGACGAGCACGCGAAGGTGGGGGTTTTGCACCATTGCGCCGGCGAGCTGGCCGGCGAAGTTGACGTAATGGCCTTGGGGGTAAGTCCAAGGGAGGCCGGCGAGGATGTCGTAGCGCTGGTCGGTTTCATATCCGAGGTCGGATTTGAAGTAGGCGTTAATGGCGGAGATGTAGGTGTCTTGGAGGGAGGTGTAAGACGGGTCGAACTCGAGGGTGGCGGCTGCGGGGTCGGGGTCGAAGCCGGTGATGGTTCCGTCGAACCAGCCGACGAGCTTTCGCTGGTCGGCGAGGAGGGATCTGAAGAACCGGCGGGAGGAAATGCGAAGGTCGTTCTTGACGATGAACTCCTCGGGCAAGCCAGTTTAGGCGGCGAACTTTTTGGCTACGGCGGCGCGGTCGGATTCGGGGAGGATGGCGTCTGGGGTGAGTGCCTGGCTGTAGTCGCCGGTGGCGAAGGCTTCGACTTCGGCGAGGAGGGTTGGGAGGGGTTTGTCGGTGGGGATTTTTTTGTGGTGGTGGGCGGTGGCGGCGTAGCTGAGGAGGAAGAGGGCGAAGGGGAGGTCGATGCCTTCGTTGTCGCGGATGGTGCAGAATTCGAGGACGGAGGAGATGAGGATGATGCCCGAGAGGTCGACGCCTTGGTTGCGGGAGAGGTGGAGGGAGAGGCGGACTGCGCGAGTCGTTCCGTAGGACTCGCCGGCGAGGTACTTGGGGGAGGCCCATCGGCCGGACTTAACCAGGTAGAGGCGGATGAACTCTGCGATGGAGGAGACGTCGCCGTCGACGGTGTAGAACCGGGAGGCGTCGATGCCGGGCCCGGCGCGGTAGAAGCCCGCGCCGATGGGGTCGATGAAGACGAGATCGGTGGCGGGTAGCCAGGAGTCAGAGTTGGCGACGAGCTTCCCGGGCGTGGGCGGGGGCGGGGGAGGGGGCAGGAGCGGTGCGTTGTCGCCCATGACGACTTTCCGCAGGCCGACGGCACCGAGGTGCAGCCAGACGGAGGACGAGCCGCGGCCGCCGTTGACGACGAAGGTGATCGGGCGGGTGGCGGGGTCTATCTTGAGGTCGATGAGGGTGTAAGCGGTGTGGAAGAAGCGGGCTTGGGGCTTGCCAACGTCGTCTTTGAGCGCGATGAAGTCGGCGCGGGTTCGGTAGGTTTAGGTTCGGTCGCCGACGGTGAGGGTGTGGGGGGTGATCTTGAGGTTTCGGTGGCGGAGCGGGTGGTGGCGGGAGAGGGGGTTGTGTCTAAGGCGAGGGCGGGAGCGGCGGCGAGAGTGGCGAGGAGGAGGCAGGCGAGGGGCCGAATGGTCATGCCCGGAGAATAACGCGACGACGGGGCGGTGTCAGGCGGCAGCACGTTGCGGCAAAGTGGCCAGGGGGAGGTTGAGAGTCATCCGTCGCCACCACATCGAGACGGACATGCAGCGCCAGAGGAAGATGGGGTTGGCGGCGGCGAGGGCGTCCCAGTTGTGCAGGAGTCGGGAGAGGTCGATGAACGGGTTGGTTGTTCCGGCTGTGGCGGCGAGGAAGGCGGGCTTGGAACGGATGCACCACTGCGAGTAGGGGAAGGGGAAGCCCATTTTGCGTTTGCGCCAAGTGACGGTGTCGGGGAGATAGGGGGCGGCGGCGGCGCGGAGGATCCACTTGAGGTAGCCGCCGCGGATGAGGTGTGTGCTCGGAAGGGAGAAGGCGAGGTCGGCGAGGTCGGGGTCGAGGAAGGGCAGGCGGAACTCGATGGGGACGGCGAGGGAGGAGATGTTTCCGATCTTCAGCCAGTAGTTCATGCGCCAGTCGGTCATGATGTTGCGGAGGCGGGCATCGAACGTGCGGGAGGGGTCGGTGCGGGGAGCGGGGAGGGGACGGAGGGGGTAGAGGGCGTCGGGGAGGAATGACGTGGCCGAGCCGGGCGTGGAAAGGGGGACGGTTCCGGGCGGGGAGGGAGGGGGGCTGCGCAAGGCGGAGAGGAGGCGTTGTGCGTTGGCGTTGGAGAGCAGCGCGAGGGGCTCTTCCGAAAGAAGGGACGACTCGCGGGCGGCGGTGAGTGGGCGCCCGGATAGGAGCAGTTGTCGGAGGAAGAGGCAGTGGAAGTCGCGGCGGTAACCGGCGAGGAGTTCGTCGGCTGCGCCGCCAGAAACGACGACTTTGATCCCGAGCTCGCGCATGGCGTGCCAGGTGAGCTGCTGGGTGTAGGCGTTGGGGCCGGAGAAGGGCTCGGCGTATCGAGCGACGATGGCGTCGGGGTCGGACCAGAATTCTTCGCCGGGGTCTCGGAGTTCGTGGTGTTCGACGGTGTCGGGGAAGCGCGAGACGACCTCGGCTGCGAAGGGGAACTCGTCGAACTTGGTTCCGGGATAGGAGACGGTGAAGGCGGAAAGTTTTCCCCCGCCCCGCTGCCGCCGCTCTGTTGCGGCGAGGGCGACGAGGGCCGACGAATCCAGCCCGCCGGAGAGTTGGAATCCGACGGGTACGTCGGCGCGCATGCGAAGGGTGACGGCGCGGGTGAGCGCGTCGCGGAAGCGTTCGACGGCTTCGGGGGCGGGGAGCTCGCGCTCGGAGAGGCGGCGGCCCGGGAGCGAGACGTAGCGATGCGCGTCGAGGGTGGCGTCGGGGCGAACGCGGGCGAAGTGCGCGGGGGGGAGCTGCGTGATCGAGCGGTAGAACGTGGCGGGCCCGAGGTCGATGATGCCGTGGTGGAGGTAGTCGGAGACGGCTTGGGTGGAGACGTCTTCGGGGCAGGTTCCGGCGATGCGGTGCAGCGCGGGGATTTCGCTGGCGAAGTAGAGCGAGCCGTCGCGGCGCATGACGTACAGCGGGGCTTCGCCGAAGCGGTCGCGGGAGAGTGTGAGCGTGGCGGAAGCGTTGTCCCAGAGTGCGGCCGCCCAGAAGCCGTTGAGTCGCCTGTACGCGGCGTCGCCCCAGGTGACCAGGGCGGCGAGGAGCACTTCGGTGTCGCAGGCCGAGCGGAAGGACCACGCATCGGCTGCGGCGAGCTCGGCGCGGAGGTGATCGTGGTTGTAGATTTCGCCATTGAAGATGAGGGTGAATCGGCCGTCGGGGGAGATGAACGGCTGGTGGCCGGCGGGGGTGGGGTCGAGGATGGAGAATCGGTTGTGGGCCAATCCAACGCGGTGCGAGAACCCGCCGCCAGCCGCGTTGATCTCACCCGCCCGCCCACCGCGGGTTCCCTCGGCGACGAAGAGCCCCGAGCCGTCCGGCCCACGGTGGGCGAGGGCGCGGTTCATCGCACGCAGCGGAGCGAGGTCGTCTGATGCGCGGACGGTGTGCAGGTAGCCGGCGATGGAGCACATACCACAAGGTTATCGGTCGAAGAGGGGAAGCTGGGTGAGGTTTCCCATCCGATCAGGGCTTGATTCCGACCCGGGCGGTGTAGTCGATCCGGGACAGCAGCATGCCGACGCGGTTCTCGGCGAGGTGCTCGTCTACGGCCTTCTTCGAGCCCTTCCA
>JBBRUM010000097.1:0-9990 GCA_038247815.1 Tepidisphaerales bacterium
GCCTCACCGACGCCGAGATCGCCCAGCCATGGGTCGGCGTGGCTTCCACATGGAACGAGGCAACCCCCTGCAACATCACTCTCGACCGCCAAGCCAAAGCCGTGAAGGAAGGCGTCCGCGCAGCCGGTGGCACGCCGCGCGAATTCGTCTCCATCGCCGTCTCCGACGGAATCGCCATGGGCCACGAGGGCATGAAAGCCTCGCTGGTCTCCCGCGAAATCATCGCCGACTCCATTGAACTGATGATGCACGCGCACGGGTACGACGGGATCGTCGGCCTCGCCGGCTGTGACAAGTCGCTGCCGGGCACGATGATGGCCATCGCCCGTCTCAACCGGCCTGGCGTGTTCATCTACGGCGGAACCATCATGCCCGGAAACTACCGCGGCAAGGACGTCACCATCCAAGACGTCTACGAAGCCGTCGGCGCCTACGCAGCCGGCACGATCACCGCCGACGACCTCTACGAAATGGAATGCGTCGCCTGCCCCGGCGCCGGCTCGTGCGGCGGGCAGTTCACCGCCAACACCATGGCCTGCGTCTCCGAAGCCATCGGCTTGGCACTCCCCGGTTCCTCCGCACCCCCGGCAACAGAACTCACCCGCGACGACCTCTGCCGACAAGCCGGCCAGCAAGTCATGGAGCTCCTCCGCATGGGCCTCAAGCCCAGCGACATCCTCACCCGCAAAGCCTTCGAGAACGCCATCGCCATCGTCGCCGCCACCGGCGGTAGCACCAACGCCGCCCTGCACCTTCCCGCCATCGCCCGCGAAATCGGGATCGAAATCACCTTCGAAGACATCGAACGCATCTCCCGCAAAACCCCCGTCATCTGCGACCTCAAGCCCTTCGGCAGGTACACCGCCTGGGACGTCTACAAGATCGGCGGCGTGCAGGTGATCCTCAAGACCCTTCTAGACGCCGGCCTGCTCCACGGCGACGCCCTCACCGTCACCGGCAAGACCCAAGCCGAGAATCTCAAAGACGTCCGCCGCGACCCCGCCCAAAAGGTCGTCGTCGCCATCGCCGACGCCCTCGAAAAAACCGGCGGTCTGGCCATCCTCAAAGGCACACTCGCCCCCGAGGGCGCGGTGATCAAAACCGCCGGCGTCAAACGCCTCGTCCACCGCGGCCCAGCCAAGTGCTTCGACTCGGAAGACCTTCTCATGGTCGCCATCCAGAACAACTCCATCGTCGCCGGCGACACCGTCATCATCCGATATGAAGGCCCCAAAGGCGGCCCGGGCATGCGTGAGATGCTCGCCGTCACCGCCGCGATCGTCGGCCAGGGCCTAGGCTACAGCGTTTGCCTCATCACCGATGGCCGTTTCAGCGGAGCAACCCGAGGCCTGATGGTCGGCCACGTCGGCCCCGAAGCCATGGTCGGAGGCCCGATCGCCTTGGTGCAAGACGGCGACATCATCAACGTCGACGCCGAAAAGGGCCTCCTCGACCTCGAAGTCTCCGCGGCTGAGCTCGAAAAACGCCGCGCCGCCTGGACCGCCCCCAAAACCCGCTACCCCTCCGGCGTCCTCGCCAAGTACGCCAAGCTCGTCGGCCCCGCCTGCTACGGTGCGGTCACCCACTGACCCCCCGCACTGTCCCGAACCGCAAGTTATTTTTATTGCGGCCCTATCCTCCCATCAGGGTAGAGTGTCATATCGATGGAAGACGTTGGGTCCAGATCGTCGGAGGCAAGGGTGTCGCGAGACCAACCGCAGCAGCCGGAGGGCGCGGTGTCTATCGAGTCCGGCCCTCCAGCCCATCCCTCCCCCGGCGGAATCATCGACGGCGCGCTCGTCGTGAAGTCCCTCGCCGGCGACCGCAAAGCCTTCGACGAACTCGTCTTACGTCACCAGAAACAGGCAGTATCTGTGGCCTACTCCTATCTAAGCAACTCCGACGACGCCCGCGAGGTGGTGCAGGAGGCCTTCATCAAGGTTTACCTGAACTTGACCACACTGCAAAAGCCCGAGGCGTTCCTCAGTTTCCTGCTCCGAGCCACGTCGAACCTCGCCCTCAATTTTCGTCGCGGGCGACGCCTCCGCAAGAATCCCGGCTTGGACGACTCGGTCACCACCGGCGACGACAACCCCCGCGACGGTGGGATTCAGTCGGACCACACGATCCACTCGACCCGCCCCGGTCGCGCCTTGGAGGACAAGGAACTCGGCGAACGCCGCCGCGCGGCCATGGCGCTCCTCCCCGAGAAGCAGCGCCTGGCCATTGAACTTTTCGCCGTCCAAGGCCTGCCCCAAAAGGAAGTTGCCGAGGCCTTGGACTGCTCCGTCGAAGCCGTTAAGTGGTACGTGTTCCAAGGCCGAAAACGACTCAAAGAATTGCTCAAGGACGTTTTGTAACCGAAGAGGAAATGGATGCTGGACGAACGCGACGAGTACCTGATCTCACGCTATCCCGAGGGAGACCTTTCCCCGGGGGAGCGCGCCCACGTCGAAGCTCTCCTCGCCGAGTCCACCGACGCACGCGACCTGCTCCGCGAGTACCGCCAGCTCTCCGGCTTGCTCCGCCTTTCCCGCGAAAACCCGCCCGTCGACTTTGCCTCGATGCGCCGCGCCGTCTCCGCTGGGATAGATCGGCGCCAAGCCGCCGACCTCGACCACATCGACGAACAAACCACCCCAGCCGAGCGCGAAGGCCTCGACGAAGCGCTCGCCCCCTTCGGCCAAGGCAACTCACCCCGTGCCCGCCGGCCCGGCGCGACCACACGGGACCGCGCCGACTCTTCACGGACTTCACCGTGGGGCTCCGGTTCTTGGTGGATGACCGGCTCGAGCCGGTTGGCCGTCGCCGCGTCGCTAGTTCTCGCAGCCGGCCTAGGATGGCAGATCTATCGCGCGTCCAACGTCTCCCCCGCCCCGGGGGGCCTCTTCTCCCCCGCAACCGCCAGCCAGTTCCCCGGCAGAATCGACGTCTCCGCCCCCGCCTCCCCCACCGCGCAATCGAGCGCGATCACCGTCATCATCGGCCCCTCCCCCGCCATCGCCGCCCAACACCCCACCATCCTCCAATCCGCCGACGAACGGGACAGCCGTTACGGCACCGTCGAGCTTCTTCCCGACTCCTCCCCCGCCACCACCACCCCAGACTCCCCCACGCCTTCGCCCAGCGCCCAGCCGGGCGACCGGTCGCCGTTTTAGCCGCACCGTCCCCTTTTACTTCCTACGCGGTCGCCACACCGCACTCGCCCCCGGCCACATCGTCGTCGAGGAGCATGGGGATGATCCATCGGAGGTTGGCGATCGCGCCGGCCGGGACGGGGGTCGTCGGGTGGATTTCGAGGAGCTCGTCGGTTTGCGACGTGGCGGCGGCGGGGTCGTGGAACGCGCGGAAGAACGTCGCCCGCCAGCCGGTTTCGTCGCGGGGGGAGGGGTTGCCGATGATGTGCAGCACCGGCTGCCAGGTGGGGATCAGCAGCCCCGCCTCCTCGCGGAACTCGCGCACCATCGCGTCGTGGGCGGTCTCTCCGGGCTCGACTTTGCCGCCAACGCCGTTGAGCTTCCCGGCTTGCCAGGTCGGGCGATTCTTACGAATCAGCAGCACCCGCGACCGGTCGGGTGAGAACATGAATCCGCACACGTAGGGTCTCATGTTGGCCTACTTCAGCAGTTCGAGACAAAACGCAGCCGACGCCCTTGCGACTTCGCCCGGCGCGTCGCCTAGGTCGCGCATGCGGCGGACCAGAGCGCTGCCCACGATCGCCCCGTCGGCGTGGCCGCGGAGGGCTTGCAGGTGCGCCGGGGTCGAAAGGCCAAACCCCACGCACAGCGGCTTGTCCGTCAGCGACCGCAGCGACGCGAGATTCCGCGTGAGGTCATCCGGCAGGGACGCCCGCTCACCGGTGATCCCCGAGACCGAGAGGTAGTAGATGAATCCGCTGGAGAGCTCGGCGATGACCTTTCTCCGCTCGGGCGGCGTGGTCGGGGCGCAGAGAAGAATGGTGTCCAGCCCGGCCGAGCGAACGAGGTCGCAGAACTTGTGCGCCTCGGGGGGCGGCAGGTCGGGGAGGATGAGTCCGTCGAACCCGGCGGTTTTGAGGTCGACTGAGAACCGGGCGATTCCTCGGCGGAACGCGACGGAAAACGAGACCATCGCCACCATCGGCACGGACACCTTCGACCGCGCCGCCGCCACGGACGCCAGCACCGCGTCGAGTGTGACCCCTGCTGCCAGCGCCTGCGAGAATGCTTGTTGGATGACCGGCCCGTCGGCGATGGGGTCTGAGAAGGGAATTCCAACCTCGATCAACCCCGCGCCACCGCCGCCCTGGTCCCCGCACTGCGCCAGCGCGATCAGCGCCGCCTCGGTGGCGGGCAGAGACGGATACCCAGCCGGGACAAAGGGCATGAGCTGCAAACGCCCGGCGGACCGGGACTCGGCAAAAGATTTTTGGATGGGCGACATGGGTGGCGAAGGATAGGTTCAGTACATGCGTGCGAGCATCGACTTGCCCAGCTCGATCTCGAGATTGTGGTCGCGGGCGATGGCGTACCAGTAGGTGGGGGGCGCCTGGCCGTCGTCGGTTTTGGCGGTCAGCGACGACTGGTCGACGGCAGTAAACCCGCGGAACCCGATGACGCCGGTGGTCCTGCGGCCGACCAAGGTTTGCCGTTCGACGAGAACCTTGGGTAGCACGACGTACCTGCCGTCGGGGGTTTTCTCGAAGTCGAAGCGCACGGTGCGGCGGTAGGTGTCGGTTGAGGCGCGGAGGACGTCGCCGGCGGTGGTGTTGTCGCGCCGCCACGGCTCGAACCACTGGGCGGCGGTGAGGGGGCGGGTGGTGATGACGCCGTCGCGCGCCTCGACGCGGTCGACGACAAATAATCGATCGCGCGCGGCGAACTGCGCCGCCTCGAAAGCGCGGTCGAAGTCGGATACGGGAATGCGAACGAGGGCGGGCTTGTCCCACCAGAATTCGGGGGTTGCCTCGCGGGGATCGATGTTGGTCGCCACCGGCTGGGTTGGCGGGACCCCGCAGCCGCCGCCGGTCCACAGTCCCGCCAAGGTCACGAGGGCGACTGCGAGGAGGCGACTGGTCATCACACACTTGTTCATGGCATTTCCTCCACCGGCGCCCCGGTATAGGCGACGTTGTCGTGCGCGGTCGGGTCCCACAGCCCGGGCGTCTCGGGAACGTTCTGGATGTTCCCCACGTCTTCACCGATGGCGTGGATGACAAGTCCGTTGAGCGTCGCCGGCGTGCCCAGCGCCGCTCCGGCGACGACGATCACGCGGTCTCCGACCGAGGCGAGCTTGGCCTTCCGGGCGTAGGCGTCGACGGCTTGGACGAGTTCGGTCATCGACCGCGGCGTTTCCATTTCGACGGGGATCACGCCATAGTGCAGCTTCATCCGGCGCAGTGCACGGTGGTCGGACGAGAGCGCCACGATCGGCACGGGGTATCGGTTCTTGGCGAAGATCCGGGCCGTGGTTCCCGTTTGCGACCAGATCACCACGAGCTTGATCTTCAAGTCCTGCACGATTTGCCACACCCCGCGCGACACCGCCGACGAGAGTTGCAGCGTCTTCATCGTCAGCTTGGGAAACACCGGCGGGTGGTTTTTGATGACATACTGTTCTGTGGATTGCGCGATGTGGCCCATCATTCCAACAGCGCCGAGGGGGAACTTCCCCACCGACGTTTCGCCGGAGAGCATCACCGCGTCCGTGCCGTCGAAGATCGCGTTGGCGACGTCGGAGACCTCGGCCCGGGTGGGCGACGACTGGTCGATCATCGACTGCAGCATCTGCGTGGCGACGATGACGGGCTTTCCAGCCGCCTGGCATTTTCGAATCAGTTGCTTTTGAATGAGCGGCACCTCGGCGAGGTCCATCTCGACTCCAAGATCGCCCCGGGCGATCATGAGCCCGTCCGAGGCTTCGAGGATCGCGTCGATGTGCTCGAGGGCTTCTTTCTTTTCGATCTTGGCGATGAGGTGAATGTCGGCCCCGCGGTTGCGGATGTGCTCGCGGAGGTGCAGGAGCTCGTCCGCCCGGCGAACGAAAGAGAGCGCCAGGTAGTCCAGCCCGTTTTCAATCGCCCACTCGACGCACTCCCAGTCTCGGTCGGTGATCGAGGGGATGTTTACGACGGTGTTGGGCAGGTTGATGCCCTTGGAGCTCTTGAGGATGCCGCCAGCGGTGCACTGACAGCGGAGCTCGTTGTAGTTCTTCTCGGTGCACACGAACCGCAGCAACCCGTCCTCGATCAGCACGCGGTCGCCCACGGCGACGTCGTCGACAAAGTACGGGTAAATCGACGACACGCGTTGCTGACCGTCGCCCGTGATGTGCCCCTCGACCGGCGTCCGCTGTATGACCAGCTCGTCGCCCACGGACACGGGTATGCCGCCTGTTCCGCCGATGTCGGCGACCTTTCCCAGTCGGATCTTCGGGCCGCAGAGATCGCCCAGGACCGCGACGGGGCCGTCGCCGCGGGCGACGGCTTCGCGGATGTTGCGGAGCGTGAGTAGGTGGCCGTCGAGCGTGCCGTGCGAGAAGTTAATGCGACAGACGTCCGCCCCCGCGTTGATCAGGTGCGTCAGCGTCTCCACATCCCCGCAAGCGGGGCCCATCGTCGCGACAATCTTGGTGAGGATCATGTGCCCCCCGATCCTACAGCATCCCGCCCGATTGCGGGAGAACCGTCAATACGAAATGACCTGTCCAGCGATCAGCCGGTGCAGCGTACCCGCCCCCCCCACGGCCCCGCCCGCTCCTTCCGCCGCCCGCAAAAGCAATCTCCCCGTCCCGTCCAATCCGTTGCACACGCCCGAAACCGTCTCCTGAGCCGATGTCCGCACGGTCACCATCCGCCCGACCAAATGATGGTGCACGTCGTACCTCCGCAAGGTCGACGCGAACGGCTCGCGGTCCCGCGTCGCCCGACGCAACGCCCCCGCCACAGCCAGCAGCACCTCCGTCACAGTCGCCCCACACCCCGCCAACTCCAACGACGTCGCCCGCTCCCGCACCGCCTTCGGCAACCGCCCCACCCGCGTCGACACATTGACTCCCACCCCCACCAGATCAACATTCTCCACCCGCTCGCACAACAACCCCGCAAGCTTACTTCCCCCCACCAAAATGTCGTTGGGCCATTTTAACTCCACCCCGTTCACCCGACCGCCGCCGTCCGCCCCCAACCCCGCCAACGCATCCCGCACCGCCAGCCCCGCCACAATCGGCAACTGGTGCGGCGCATCCCCCGCGTCCACTGGCAGGGCGAACGTAGCCGTCATCGTCCCCAAGTCCGATACCCACCGATTCCCCCCCCGCCCTCGCCCGGCTGTCTGCCGAGGCGTCACCACCACCGCCGGGGCAAACAACCGCCCCTCACGCCTCATCCGCGCCGCCAGATCATTCGTCGACCGACACGTGGAAACGTAATGCACGCGCCACACGGGTTCCAACTCCGCCCTCACCCGCGGTGTGTCGTATGTCGAAGGCATGGAGGTTCATCACCGAGGCACGGAGACACGGAGACACGGAGACACGGAGACACGGAGAAATGCGATGGAACCAATGAGAAAACAGATTAACACAGGTAAAAATGCATCAGACATTCGTCTCAATTAAAAACAGCTCATAGATCCATTTCTCTGTGTTCTCTCCGGATAAGTTGTATTTCTCCGTGTCTCCGTGGTGAGTCATGCGCCCCCCTCAGCCTTCGAGTACCACGAGCAGGTCTCTTGCCGCGACGGTGCTGCCGGGTTTGACGAGGACGTCGCGCACTTTGGCGTTTCTCGGGGAGTAGACGCTGGTTTCCATTTTCATCGCTTCGATGGAGAGCAGGCGGTCGCCGGCTTTGACGGTTTGGCCTTTGGTGACGGTGACCATGGAGACTTTTCCGGGCATGGGCGCTCCGACGTGGGCGGCGTTGTCGGGGTCGGCTTTGGCGGCGCGGTGGACGGTTTGGCCGATGGAGCGGTCGGTGACGACGACCTCCCTTGGCTGGCCGTTGAGCTCGAAGAAGACTACGCGCGTGCCGTCGTCGCGGGCGTCGGAGGTCGTGAGGTACCGCACGACAAGTCCCTTGCCCGGTTCGATCTCGATGTTGATCTCTTCGTTGACCTTCAAACCGTAGAAGAAGGCGTGCGTCGGGATGACCGACACCTTGTCGTGCATTTTGTGGAACTTGTCGAAGTCGGCGAACACTTGCGGGTACATCAGGTGCGACATGACGTCGAGGTCGGTGACTTCGCGGTGGAGTTTCTCGTTGAGTTCGGCTGCGGTCTTGGTCAGGTCGATCCTGGGCAGCGACGCTCCGTATCGCCCGGTGACGGCTGTGGCTTTGGAGGAATCGAGAATGATCTTCCGCACTTTTTTCGGCCAGCCGCCCTCGGGGAACCCGATGTGGCCCTGCATGAGCTCGACCACCGACTTGGGGAAGTTGAGTGTGGCCCCTTTTTCCAGCACTTCTTCCGGGGAGAGGTGGTTGGTCACCATAAACAGCGCCATGTCGCCCACGACCTTCGAGCTTGGCGTCACCTTCACGATGTCGCCGAACAGCAGGTTTACCTTGGCGTACATGTCCGCCACTTCGGTCCAGCGTTCCTCCAAGCCGAGGCTCTTGGCTTGCTGGCGCAGGTTGGTGTACTGCCCGCCGGGCATTTCGTGGTGGTACACCTCGGCCGTGCCGGACTTCATCCCCTCCTCGAAGGGGTAGTAGACGCTGCGGACCTTGTCCCAGTAGTGGCTGAGGCGGTTGAGAGACGGTAGATCGAGCTTGGTGTCGCGCGGCGTGTTGGCGAGGGCGGCGACGACGGAATTGAGGTTCGGCTGACTTGTGGCCCCCGACATGCTGGCCAGAGCGAGGTCGACGATGTCGGCTCCCGCGTCGGCTGCGCGGAGCACGCTGGCAGCCGAGATTCCCGAGGTGTCGTGCGTGTGGAAGTGGATCGGCACGTCGACCTCTTCCCGCAGCGCCTTGACCAGCGCGTACGCCGCGTATGGCCTGCACAGCCCCGCCATGTCCTTGATACCCAGTATGTGCGTTCCCATCCGGACGAGTTCCTTGGCCATCTTGACGTAGTACTGCAGCGAGTACTTCGTCCTTTTGGGATCGAGAATGTCGCCGGTGTAGCAGATGGCGGCTTCACAGAGCGCGTCGGTGTCGTTGACGACGGCGTCAATCGCCGGCCCCATCGCCTTCGTCCAGTTCAGCGAATCGAAGATCCGGAACACGTCAATTCCCTCTCGCGCCGCGAGCTTGACAAACCCCTTCACCACGTTGTCCGGATAGTTGGTGTATCCGACCGCGTTGCTCGCCCGGAAGAGCATCTGAAACGGGATGTTGGGAATCCGCGCCCGCAGTTCACGGAGGCGCTCCCAGGGGTCCTCGTGGAGGAACCGCATCGTGGTGTCGAACGTCGCCCCGCCCCAGCATTCCAGCGAAAACAGGCCCGACTGCGTCCGCGCAACGGCGCCTGCGACGGCCAGCATGTCCGCCGTGCGCACCCGCGTCGCCAGCAGGCTCTGGTGCGCGTCCCGCATCGTCGTGTCCGTCACCAGCAGCCGCTTCTGCTTCCGCACGAACCGGCAGAACTCCTCGCGTCCCAATTTCTTGAGCGCGTCCCGCATCCCGCGCGGAATTTCACCGCCGTCCACCCCCATGTCACGGGGCGCCACCGGCCGTTCGAGCACACGCTTGGCATCCACCTTTCCCTTGACCTCCGTTCGGCCATTGACAATCACATCGCCGAGGTAGCTCAGCAGCTTGGTCGCACGGTCCCGGCGCGGTGTAAATCGGAACAACTCCGGCGTCGAGTCGATGAACGTTGTCGTCGCCGAGCCCGACACAAACGTCGGGTGGTGGATCAGGTTCTCCAAAAACGGAATGTTGGTCTTTACGCCGCGAATCCGAAACTCCCGCAACGCACGGTCCGTCCGCTTGACCGCCTCGTCAAAGGTGTTCCCCGCAGCCGACAGCTTCACCAGCAGCGAATCGAAAAACGGCGTGATCTGCGCTCC
>JBBRUM010000098.1:0-9958 GCA_038247815.1 Tepidisphaerales bacterium
GATCGAGAGGAACATGTTTGTTCCGGTGGGGAGCGCGGCGTCGGTGAAGTCGAAGCGGTCGTTGTGGAGGGGGGGGTGGGAGGATTTGCCGGGGGGGATTACGCCGATCATGAAGAATGCGCCGGGGACTTTTTCGAGGTAGTAGGAGAAGTCTTCGCCGCCCATGACGGGGGCGGAGGTGGGCACGAAGGAGGAGACGCAGGGGGCGGACCTGGCGACGGTGGCGACGCGGTCGGCGTGGGCGGGGTCGTTGGTGGTGGCCGGGTAGCCGGTTTCGTAGTCTATTTCGGCGGTGCAGTCGTGTGCGGCTGCGATGCCGTTGACGCGGCGGATGAGGGCGAGTTTGGTGCGCTGGCGGGTGGCGTCGGTGAGGGTGCGGACAGTGGCGGCGAAGTGGGCGGTGTCGGGGATGATGTTGGTGGCGGTGCCGGCTTGGAGAATTCCGACGGTGACGACGGCGGAGTCGGTGGGGTCTGTTTCGCGGGAGACGAGGGCTTGGAGGGAGATGATGGTTTCAGCCGCGGCGAGGATGGGGTCGGCGCCGAGGTGTGGGAAGGCGCCGTGGCAGCCGCGGCCGCGGATGGTGACGCGGAGGGTGTCGGTGCTGGCCATGAGGGGACCTGGCTTGGTGGAGACCATGCCGATGGGCATGCCCGGCCAGCAGTGCAAGCCGAAGACGGCTGAGACCTTTGGTCCGATGCGACCATCGAGGACTCCGGCTTGGACGAGGACTTCGGCCCCCCCGCCGCCCTCTTCGGCGGGTTGGAAGATGAGCTTGACGCAGACGGGGAGGGAGGCGGCGGCGCGTTTGAGGACGGCTGCGGTGAGCAGGAGATTGGCGGTGTGACCGTCGTGTCCGCAGGCGTGCATTCGGCCGGGGCGGGTGGAGGCGTGGGGCAAGCCGGTTTGTTCGAGGATGGGGAGCGCGTCGATGTCGGCTCGGAGGGCGACGCAGGGCTTGGAGGTGTCGCCGAGGGTGGCGATGGTGGCGGTGGGTGCATCGGCAGGGCCTGGGGTGAAGTCGATTCCGAGGCGGGTGAGTTCTGAGCGGATGAGGGCGGCGGTGTCGTGCTCTTCGTAGGCGATCTCGGGGATGCGGTGCAGGGCACGGCGGAGGGCGGTGGCGTGTTGGATTTCGGCGGGGGTGGGGGCCATGTGGTGTGCCTCAGTAAAGTGGGTGGGGAGTGGTTTGGAAACTCAGGGGGAGATGGGGCACAGCGGGTGGTGGAGGTCGGTCCGGGCGGAGAGGTGGGAGGAGAGGTGGACGTCGAGGGTGAGTTGTGCTTTGAGGGCTTCCAAGCCGGGGAACTTGCGCTGGTCGCGAATGAAGTCGAGCAGTTCGAGTTCGAGGGTTTGGCCGTAGAGGTCTCCGGAGAAGCCGGAGATGTGGGCCTCGATCTGCCGCGCGGTGGCGGAGAAAGTTGGCAGCGGGCCGACGTTGACCGCGACGGGGTAGGTGCGGCCGCCGAGCGTGACTCGGGCTGCGTAAACGCCGTCGCCGGGGACGACGTTGCCGGTGCAGTCGAGGTTGGCGGTGGGGAAGCCGATCGTGCGGCCGCGCTTGAACCCCTCGACGACCTTGCCCACCAGGCGGAGGGACGCGCCCAGGCAGATGCCCGCGTCGCGGACGCGGCCGGCTGCGGCGAGGAACCGGATCAGCGAGCTACTGACGGGTACGATGGTGCAGTCGAGCAGGGGCACCTCGACTGGGGGAACGATGGAGAGGCCGATGTGGGCGGCTGCGGTCCAATCTGCGAGGCGGGCGATGGTGCCGCGGCGGTTGCGGCCGAAGCAGAAGTTGTCTCCCTCGACGAGGTGCGAGACTTTTGCGTCGTCGCGGAGGATGGCGAAGAAGTCTTCGGCTTCGATGGTGAGGACTTCGGGGGTGGGGGGGAGGACCAGGACGTCGTCGGCTCCGGCGGCGAGGAGGAGGCGGCGGCGGAGGCCGAAGGGGGTGAGTCGGAGGGGGGCGGCTTCGGGTTTGAGGATGGCTGCGGGGTGGGGGTCGAAGGTGGCGGCGATGACGGGTGCGGAGTGGGCGACGGCGCGGGCGCGGTTGAGCAGTGCGCGGTGGCCGAGGTGGACGCCGTCGAAATTGCCGAGGGTGAGGACGGCACCGGGGGCGAGGGCGCGGAGTGCGTCAAGTCCGGAGGGTGGCATGGGCTGTTATGGTACACTCCCCAAGGACGGTGGACACGGCGGACACATGGCTGGCGGCGGGCGAAACGGGGGAAACTGGGCATTTTACGGCGTGATTTCACTAATGGCGACACTACTTTCAACATGGTCGTTCGGGCAGGCGGCCAATGCGGCGGGCTGGGCGAAGTTTAGACACGGCGGGTCGGCGTTGGATGCAGTTGAAGCCGCCTGCCGCGACGCGGAAGCCGACCTCGCCAACCCGACGGTGGGAGTCGGCGGCTTGCCGGACTCCTCCGGAAGAGTTTCACTGGACGCGGCGATCATGCTCTCACCCGCCCGGCGCGGGGCGGTGGCAGCCGTGCGACGACATCCGCACCCGATCACCGTTGCTCGGCGCGTGATGGAGACGACGCCGCATGTGCTGCTCGTCGGCCCGGACGCGGATGACTTTGCGGACCGGCAGTTGCTCGAGCCGGCGCTGCTACTTTCGGAGAGCTCGAAGAAGGCGTGGGAGGGGTGGATGAAGGAGAACGTCGCTCGGACGGGGCACCCGTTTGCGGCGACGATGGCAAACATTGAGGAGCTTGGGTACGGGAGCGCCGCGCCGGTAAACGAAGCGAACCACGACACGATTGGTGTGTTGGGGTTGGACGATGAGGGTGTGCTGGCGGGCGGCTGCACGACGAGCGGGCTGGCGTTTAAGATGCCGGGTCGCGTGGGGGACTCTCCGATCATTGGGCAGGGGTTGTACGTGGACCCGAAGGTGGGCGCGGCGACCGCGACGGGGCATGGGGAGTTGGTGATGTCGGTGTGCGGTTCGTTTCTGGCGGTGGAGCGGCTGCGGATGGGCGATTCGCCACTGGATGCGGCGAAGGTCGTCCTCGAACGGATCGCGGAGCACCACGCCCTGACGGATGACGATCAGATTGGGTTGATCGTGCTGGGCAGGGGTGGGGAGTGGGGGTGCGCGTCACTGCGGGCGGGGTTTCGGGTTGCGGTGCGGACGGAGGGGCGGGATGAGCTTGTGGGGCCGGGGTGGGTGATGTTTAAGTGAGGGGTGGGAGGTATGCGGGGGGGGCGGTGGTCCCCTACACTTGGCACTCGACTTAGGAGTACGTAGTTCATGTTTTCCGGAGCGATTACAGCGTTGGTCAGTCCGTTTCGCGGGGGGGCGCTGGACGAGGGGCGGCTGAGGGATCAGATAGAGCGGCAGATTGTGGCCGGGATTTCGGGGCTCGTGCCGGTGGGGACGACGGGCGAATCGCCGACGCTGGACTTTGACGAGCACGAGCGCGTGATCGAGCTGACGGTGAAGTGCGCCGCGGGGCGAGTGCCTGTTATCGCCGGGACCGGCGCCAACGCGACAACGGAAGCGCTGCGACTGCAAAAGTTCGCGAAGTCTGTCGGGGCAACGGCGGGGCTGAGCGTCAACCCTTACTACAACAAGCCTTCGCAGGAGGGGCTGTACCGCCACTTCATGACCATCGCAGACGCCGTGGCGTTGCCGATTGTTCTCTATAACATTCCTGGGCGGACGGGGATCAACATGGCTCCGGCGACGGTCGCCCGACTGGCTGGGCACCCCAACGTTGTCGCCATCAAGGAAGCCGCCGGCAGCGTCGAGCAGGTGACCGAGATCCGGGCACTGTGCGACCTTCCGGTGCTCTCGGGGGATGACGGGCTGACGCTGCCGTTTATGTCTGTTGGCGCGGTCGGGGTGATCTCGGTGGTGTCCAACCTCCTGCCGGGTGAAGTGGTGCGACTGGTGAAGTTGTTCTCAGCCGGGAAGCTCGCCGAGGCCGCCGCGCTGCACGTGAAGTTCTCGCCGCTGATCAAAGCCGTCTTTGAAGATGGCAACCCGGCGGGGGTCAAGTGGGCGATGAAGCTCGCGGGGCTGGACACGGGGGAACTGCGTCTGCCGGTGGTCGAGCCGACCGACGCGACGAAAGCGGCGCTGGAGAAGGAAGTGGCGAAGTGGGGCGGGGAGCTCAAGGGCCGATGACCCGACTCTGCGTGGCCATTACGGTGGTTTCCCTGGATCAGGCGCTTTCCGAAGCCGCCGTCGCCGTGGAGAACGGGGCGGACATCGTCGAGTACCGGGTGGATTCGTTTAATGAGCTTGTCGGCGTGGCCGAGCTTGTGAGGCGGTCGCCGGTTGGCTGCGTTGTGACGTGCAGGCCGACGTGGGAGGGGGGCATGTGCGAGCTGCCCGATCAGGAGCGGATTCCGGTGCTCGAATCCGCCAGCCTCGCCGGGGCCGAATACATCGATGTCGAGCTCGTCTCGTACCGCCGCAGCGCCAACCTCCGCCAGAAGGTTCACTTCAACGCGGGGGCGGCAGTGGATCAGACTGCGCCACGGGTTGATCGCAAGGGGTTGATTGTGTCGTCGCACGACTTTGAGGGTCGCCCGGCTCGGCTTAACAATCTCGTTGCCGAGCTGAACGACACGGGGTGCGACGTGTGCAAGATTGTTTGGACGGCACGCACGGTGCGCGACAACCTCGAAGCCTTCGAGATTCTGCGTCACCGGGGCAAGCCGACCATCGCGCTGTGCATGGGCGAGAGCGGCTTGCTCAGTCGCATCCTCGCCCCGAAGTTTGGCGCGTTTCTCACGTTCGCCTCGCCCAAAGCCGGGGCGGGCACCGCCCCCGGGCAGGTCTCGCTGCGGGAGATGATCGAGCTGTACCGATTCCGGTCCATCGGCCCGGGGACCGCCGTTTACGGCGTCGTCGGGCACCCCGTTTCACACTCCCTTTCGCCGCACGTGCACAACGCCGCCTTCGCCCGCGAGGGGATCGACGCGGTGTACGTCCCCCTTCCGGTGGCCCCCGGATACGAGAGCTTCAAGGCGTTCATGGAAACCCTCGGCCGGGATGAGCACCTCGACCTCCGGGGCGTTTCCGTCACGCTGCCGCATAAGCAGAACGCGCACCGGTACCTTGTCGAATCCGGCGGCGAGCTCTCGGAGATCGCGGCGGCAACCGGTGCCGTCAACACCATCGCACTCAGTCGTGATGGCGGCCAGCTCAAGCTTCGCGGCACGAGCACGGACCACGCTGCGATCCTCCATTGTGTCCGAACCGGCCTGAGCGCCGCCGATCTCGCCGGCGTCGAGATCGCGGTCATCGGTGCGGGCGGGACGGGCCGCACCGCGGTCGCCGCGCTCACCCACGCCGGAGCCTCCGTCACGATCTACAACCGCACCCTCGACCGCGCGCAAGCCCTCGCAGCCGAGCTAAAAGCCACCGCCAAACCCCTCGCCGAACTCCCGGGTTCCACGTGCCGCGTGTTCGTCCAAACCACCTCCGTGGGAATGGCCCCCGACCACGACGACTCCGCTTGGGGCGGCAAGCTCCCGCCCCTGGGCAAGGGCTGCGTGGCCTTCGACACGGTCTACACGCCCATGACCACCGCCTTCCTCCGCCAAGCGGCGGAAGCAGGTGCCGTCACCGTGCCGGGGATTGAGATGTTCGCCCATCAAGCCGCTGCGCAGTTTACGTTCTGGACCGGCTTCGAGGTGCCACTGCACGTGTTCCGAGACCGCGCTGAGGAAGAGCTCGTGTATCGCGGGCTTGCGTAAACCGCCGGGACTTGGCACGACTCCGCGACCGATAACGTCGAAGGTTGCCACGGGTAGACTGCACGATTTGACGTCTGCGATGGCGAATTCGATGACTCCCCTCGGAGGAGCGCTTAGTGATCATCGTCTCAACCAGGCAAGCCGTCGCGGGAATGGTGCTGGCGGCACCCGTGCAGCAACCGGGAAACCCCGGCCATTACCTCGTCAAACCCGGCGTGCGCCTGGACGAACCCACGCTCGCCCGACTCCGCGAACTTAAAGTCGGTTCGCTGTTCGTCGAGTTTGAACCCCTCGAAGACCTCGACCGGCACGTCGCCCTGATGTCGGCCCCGGCGCGGGAGAGCATGCACACCGCGGTTCGCGGGACTTACGAGGGGTTTGTGGCGAACAAGGAATACGAGCCGCCTTTCGGCGAGATGTACGCCTGCTCGCGGGCGCTGATTCCGCTGATCGGCTCGCAAGGGCCGCGTCCCGTTCTGTTTGATTCCGGCGGCCGGTCCGACGCCGACCTCCCAGGCCACGCCGCAGCCGTCGCCCACTTGTCGCTGATGCTGGGCATGAAGCTCGAACGCTACCTGATCCAGCAGCGATCCCGCCTGCCCGCCCACCACGCAAAGGAAGTCGTAAACCTCGGCGTCGCCGCCATGCTCCACGACATCGGCAAGACACGAATCGCGCCCGCGCTGCACCGGTTCAATGCGACGCGTCTCCCCGCCGACAGCGCCCCGCGCGAGCAGTGGCAGTCCCACACGCGCGTCGGGTACGAGATGGTTAAGGGGGGCGTGGAAGCCTCGGCTGCCTGCGCCATCCTGCACCACCATCAGCAGTACGATGGCGGCGGGTTCCCCCGGCTCACACTCGGCGGAAAGCGCGTGATCTGGGCGGGCAAGAAGCTCCACGTTTTCGCCCGCATCCTTGCTCTCGCCAACGCCTTCGACCGCCTGACCGTCCGAACCGACCCGACCCGCGTCCTTTCCAACCTGCAGGCCCTGCACCTGCTGCGACACAAGTTCACCGGCAAGTTCGACGGAGTCATCCTCAAAGCCCTGCACCAAGTCTGTCCCCCGTTCCCACCCGGTTCGATCGTCACCCTCGACGACGGAACCGCCGCCGTCGTCGTCCACGTCGATGACGACCACGTCTACCGCCCCGTCGTCCGCCGACTCGCCCCCCCAGCCAAGGGCCAGGTACTCCCCCAACTCGTCGGCGACGCCGTCGACCTGCGCATCGATCCCTCGCGCCGAGTCATCCTCGCGGATGAACTGCCGACTGACGGATTGCTATGCACCTCCGCCGAAATCGACGCCATCGCCCTCCGAGCCGAAGACGCCGACGAACACGAAGACACCGCCCTCAAAGGCGCCCAAGCCGAACGCGCCTACTCCCGCCAGTCCAAACCCATCCGCCGCCCCAACCCCATCGCCCCCAATGCCCCCCAAGCCGGCGGCCGAACCGGCGGAGCCGCCCGCGGCGTCGAAGAACTCCTCGAACCCGACCTTGACGACCTCTCCCCCCCAATCACGGGAAGCGCCGCCGCCTAACCAAAGCGGCAACGACACCACCACCCCAAGTGGCCCTTGTGGGACTCGAACCCACACGCTTTAGGGGCGACGGATTTTGAATCCGTTGCGTCTGCCAATTCCGCCAAAGGGCCTCGGGGGGCGGAGTCTAGTCGATGGTGTCGCCGAAGTCCTCTCGGCAGCGGTGGAGGGGTTTGCGGAAGTAAAAAACAGAAATTTCTGTAACGGTATTAACATTTTGTCCGTCGGAGGTACGAACTGACGGTTGGGCTTCGGGTCTTTGCTGGCGCGGGTGCGTGGTTCACGCTGGATTGGGGAGATTTAGATGGGGGGGGGAAATGGGTTGGCAGCGGATCTTGATTTTGGTGGGGGCGGTGGTGGGCGTGGCGTCTTTGACGAGGGTAACAGTCCGGTAGAGTGGGATGGCTCACGGGGGGGCGATGGTGTCGATGTTTGGCGACCCGATACGGTTGACGGATTTCTCGTCGCCTTGGCTGTTTACTTATCTGTCGTGGAAGGAGGGCGTGGTGTTTGTCGAGCGGGGCAAGTTGCGGCTCACGCCGGCTGACGGGCGGGGTGGTGGGGGTTACAACATTCAGCCGGCGCTTGATCTGACGAGCTTGGTCGAGCACACGCCGATGCTCACGCTGGAGATCCGGCCGGGCAACCGGGCCAAAGCCATCCGTCTCATGCTCCGCTTGTGTAACGATTCGGGGACGGGGGTTTTCGACCTTTCGGCAAAGGCGGTGGGCACGGTCGTCACGCTCTTCCCGGTAAGCGCCGCGGTCGTGGGGGCTCCTCCCACGCGTCAGGGGAAGTTCAACCTCGCCGCTGTCTCACAGGTACAGGTTCAGGGCGATCGGAGCGAGGTTCCCCTTGATGTGGTGCTCTCCTCGGCTGACATTCGACGGCCGAGAGAGCAGGCCAGGGCCGAATGGACCGCCGAACTCCAACGCCAGACACAAGCCCTCGAAGCCGAGAAGAAGGTCATCGACGCCGCACGCGCCACAATCCGACACACCACCGCAGGCGTTCGAATTTCTCACGTCGCGACCGTCTCCACCGATCTCCTCAGAGTTCCGCTCGTTGACGGCGAACTCCAGCGATCGGCGATCCAGCCGCATCTTCCCCAGCCGGGCGACAAGATCGTCGACGAGGGCCGGGTGTGGGTTGATCCGGGCGGCACGGTGAAGCAAGCACTCGAGAAGCAAACACTTCGGCGCGTCGTGGGTGGGTCCGAGCAGGACGTTGGCTAAATCACCACCGGAAGCGACGGCAAGAATCACCTTTGGCCGTACGAGTCACGGACGGGAAAGCGCGTCGAGGAAAAGACCCTCGCCCTGCCGTACTGATACCGAATTCTCCCGTCTGGCGACCCCGCCTACGCGACAGCCGAGGCCCCGGTCGCCGACAAACAAAAGTCCAAGCCGATCGACCGCGTCTCCCCGATTGACGCCAAGATCATGTCCCACACCGTGTACCTCCAGACTCCCACGCCACTGATCGAAGGCAAGACTTACACGCTCGAGTTCCCCGGCGTGAATACCACGACCCCCACGCACGTTTTCACGCACGACACCAAGCTCGATCGCAGCGAAGCCATTTACACCCAGCACACCGGCTATCGCCTCGATGCCCCGTACAAGCGGGCGTTTGTCTCGCTGTGGCTGGGCACGGGTGGGCCCAGCACGCACAAGGGCCCGGGAACTTTCGAGTTGCTTGACGCCCCGGGCAAGCCGGTGTTCACGGGCAAGGTCGAGCTCGCCCTCGCGCTGGACCCCAACGGGAAGGTTCGCGTTGGGAAGAATCTCTCCGGCACGGCGGTTTAAGCGATGGACTTCTCGGCGTTTTTGACGCCCGGCACTTACACTGTTCAGGTTCCGGGAGTGGGCGTTTCGTATCCGGTGACCATCGGAGGGAAGGTGAGGGAAGCGCTGTTCAAGGCGGCCATGGAGGGGGTTTTGACGCAGCGGAGCGTGATTGCGGTTGGCCCCCCGCTCACGTCGTTCATCTCCCCCGAGCGACCTTCACCCCGCTGGCGGCGTCAAAGTATACAAAAGCAAAGCCTCACTCGAATCCGCATACACCGAAGACGGCCACGGCGACTGGTTCGAGAAACTCCTCAAAGGTCGCAGCGGTGAAACGGACCCCACTGCCTGGGGCGGCTAGCACAACGCCGGCGACTTTGACCGCAACTACAACCACCTCTGGACGTCGTGTCTCTATCTCGAACTTTCCGACCTTTTCCCCGATTACTTTAAGAACCTTAAACCCGCCCTCCCCCCGGGCGAAGTCGGCGACAAGATTCCCGACGTCCTCATCGAGGCTCTCTGGAACCTCGACCTTTATTGCCGCCTGCCGCAGCCCGACGGCGGCATCTCCCGGGGCATCGAGCCGTCGGCGCACCCGCCGCCGGGCGAGCCCAGTCATTTCGAAAGTTTCGTTCCGATGACCTTCGCGCCGGACGTCTTCAGCAGCTCTGTCTTCGCCGCCGTATTCGCTCGCGCGGCGCGACTCCTCCAACCCGACGCCCTTGCCCTCGCCAACGCCAACGCCGATTCCGCGGAAAAAGTCTGGACCTGGGCCGAAGCCAACTTTTCCAAGTCCAACGGCGCGGGCTACCAACCCACATCCCATGAAGACCTAGGCAATATCGCCGCAGCCGAACTGCTCTTACTCACCCGCGACGCGAAGTTTGACACCGTCGAAAGGGAAAC
>JBBRUM010000099.1:0-9843 GCA_038247815.1 Tepidisphaerales bacterium
GATCCAGCTCCGTCTCAGGGGCCTTTCCCATGTGCTCTCCACCGGCTGTACGAGCAGCACCGACGCCATCGGCTATGCGATGATGCTGCTGCGGTCCGGCGCGATGCCCAGGATGCTCGTCGGCGGGGCCGACTCGCCCATCGCCCCGGGCATTCTCACCGCCTTCGAGCGGATGCGCGTCGTCTCGACCCACTTCCACGAAAATCCCGCCCACGCCTCCCGACCCTTCCAGCCGGACCGCGACGGGTTCGTCCTCGGCGAGGGCGCCTGGATGTTCATCGTGGAAACCGAAGCAGCCGCCCGCGCCCGCGGAGCCACCATCCTCGCCGAATTCGCCGGATACGCCTCCACCTGCGATGCCTTCCACCGTGTGCAGATCCACCCCGAGGTCGTCGAACCCGCCCGCGCGATCCGAATGGCGCTGGACGACGCCCGCGCCACCCCGGAGGATGTCGGCTACGTCAACCTCCATGGAACCAGCACCGATCTCAACGACCGCCTCGAAACCGCAGCCGTAAAACGCGCCCTCGGCGACCACGCCCGACGGATACCCATGTCCTCGACCAAAAGCCTCATCGGCCACCCCCAAGGGGCCTGCGGGGCAGCCGGCGTCGCCGCCACCGTCCTTTCCCTCCGCTCGGGCTTTCTTCACCCCACCGCCAACCAGCTCGCCCGCGACGAGCACTGCGACCTCGACTACATCCCCAACACCGCGCGTGCCGGACGCCCACGCGTCGCGCTCTGCAACTGCATCGCCTTCGGAAGCAAGAACTCCGCACTCGTCGTCCGCGCCTGGGACGCCTAGCCCCCCGCGCAAGTCCCGCCCCGCAGCACTACGCTTGCCGCATGACCCGTGCTTATCGCGTGACCCGTTCCGCAATCCCCAGCCTCGCGCTGCTCCTCGCCTCCTCCGCCCACGCCCAACCCGGAAGCACCTCGGCGCTGCTCAACCAAGCTCTGGACAAACCCGTCACCCTCGAAATCAACGCCGTGCTCCCCAGAGTCATGCGCGAAATCGCCGACAGCACCGGCGTCCGCATCGAAGCCGACCCCGCCATCTGGGACATGCTCCCATGGGGCGAGGAAACCGAAATCAAAGCCAGCATCTCCAACCGCACACTCCGCGAATCCCTCGCCGCCATAACACGATCCCTCGGACTGACCTTCGTCCTCCGCGAAAACGCCGTCGCCCTCCTGCCGACCCCCGCCCTCGCCCGCATGGGCAAACGTGCCACCCTCCAGGAAGTCGAGCTCCTCAACCTCCTCGCCGCAAACCCCTTCCGCGCCGACAACGCACGACCCACCCTGCGACAAATCCTCGAAGCCGTCGACGCCCAACTGATGTCCATCAAGGCCGACTTCGTCGTCGAAAACCGCGCCCCGCAGGGACAGCTCCAAGAAACGCTCATCCCCCTCCCCCGCAACGCCTCCCTCGCCGACGCCCTCGAAGCCATCGCCCGGTCCACCGGTATGACCTGGATCCCCATCGGAAAAACCGTCGTCGTCCTCCCGAAGGAAGACCAAATCCGCGCCATCCTGCAAAAGCCCGTCACGCTCAACCTCCGCGGCGACGACGTCGGGCAGGTCCTTCTGGACCTCTCGCGGCAAACGGGAGTGCCCTTCGCAATCGAACCCGGAGCGGTGCAACGCGTGCCGCCGGAGTTCCGATCCGTCCGACTGTCGGTGGACAACGCCCCGGTCCAGCAGATCCTTGAAAGCCTCGCCGCAACGACCGGGCTGGGTTACGTCGTATCCGACAAAGTCAGCGCCGCCGGCCCGGGCGGCGGGGGGGGGGGCGTGTATATCTGGAACAACTCGCCGATTCCGTTTCCCCCCCCGATGGCCGCTGACCGGCCCGCCCCGGCGCGAATAAGCCTGCTCATCCCGCTAACGGACGGAACACAGCTCGTCCTCCCCGAAAGCGACCTCCCGGAAGACGTGCAACAGTTCCTTCAACAAAAGCGCGACGCCGAGGTGGAACGCCTCCGCGGCCAGATGAAAAAGGAAAACTTTACCCCCACCACCCGCCCCGCCGAACGCCGCGAAGACCTCTAGCAATCTCTACGATTCACCCGGGTGCGACGAGATGGCACTTGCGTTGACGACCTCCGCGCGTCACGCTCTACCTTTTACAAACGCGGAGCAAATAATGGACCGACGCGAACTACTGGCAGACTATCGTTCCGACGGAATGCAACACATCGAGATCATCGCCCGCCGGCGAGCTCACATCGGCACGAAGGCGACCGATGACGGACTCGAGCCCGAGGCCACCTTCCATACCACCTCGATTGATGTCCTCGAGAACGGCCACCTGATTTCGTCACTTCCCCTCAAGCATCCGTTGTCCAGCTTCTCACAGTCGAACACCGAACGGCTCATGGGCGAGATCAACGCCCTGAAGGACTCCCACGCATCCGCCCGCGAAGTGGTGGGCGAACTGCACACGCTCCTCGGGTGAGGCAATTCCCCAAAGTACTGGCGGGTTTGCCTGTTATTGCGTTAACTTTGAGGGCGAGGGCGAGGAAAACATCAAATCAATTCACGGATGGTTACCAATAAAGTTGGCTGTATTTAACGTTGTGCGAACTCTTTACTGGATGACCCGATCGAGCGTGCTACAGCCGAACCGAACTTCGATTCCGCCGATAGTGATAGAACCGACCACGGGGTGGTGGGTTCTGCCGGCGACAGTTGTAATCGTCTGCCTGTTGGTCGGAGCGTGGTACCCTTACGATGCGATCTCGGAGCGTGGGATCATCGAGGTCGGGTCAGCCGTCTTGTGGGGGGTGGGTGCCCTCTCGGCCGGTGTTTTTGCGATCAAATCCCGACCGCGGGACAGGACGATTCAGCTTTGGCTGCTGCTGATGGGTTTGTTGTGTGGTGCAAGGGAGCTTGATCTACAACTATGGCTTAACCCCTCGCGCATCGGCGAACTCGGTGTTCGGTTTCGTATCGACTGGTGGCTTGGCGGGAGTGTTCCACTGAACATCAAATTGGGGTGGGCCATCATATTTGCCACCATCGGTGCGCTGGTTTACACCGCCGTTCGAAAGACTGTGGCGGAGTTCAAAAACGACACGAGCCCTGTTCGGGCGGTTCCTCTCGGAAAAAACCCAGCCGTCGCGCTCATAGCGCTAACGGCATTTCTTCTCTTTCTCGGGTGGGTCAGCGACGATGTGCTTCGAGGACTATTACACTCGATTTGGGGTGCGATGTGGGAGGAGTCCGTCGAGTTTGTGGGTGCGGCAACATTCGTGACTGCCCCGGCAGCCGCGTACCGAGTGGCTGGATCCACGAGCGCGGGGGAATCCCACGCGTTGCGTTGATCATTCCCTGAACCTGCACGGAACTTCGAGTGCGGACTAGGCGAGGCACATCACGGCGTCAGCGAGGAGGATTCTGCCGATGGCGTCCAATCTGCCGGCGTTCTGGGCGAGGGCACCGTGCAGCAGCAACTCGGCGAGGGGGAGGGTTTGGTCGCTGCGGCAGAACGCGTGGATGGCCCAGGGCTGGCTGGTGGCGTGGTCGGGCTGGGTTTCCTCGGTGTGGAACCGGGCGGCGCGGTCGGCTGCGGCAAGCAGGGCGGCGTCTGCTGTGTGGGCGGCGCGGGTGGCGACGGCGTGAAGCACGACGAGCTCGTCGTACCAGTGCAAGTCGGGGGAGTCGTATCGACCGGCGGGAAAGAACTCGCCGGTGGGCCGCTGGCGGAGAAGCAGGTCTTGGAATACCCGGGTCGGTTGACCGGTCGCGGCCAGAGTCAGGCCCCACCAGACGCCCACAGCCGAATCGGCCCCGGCAAGTGGGTCAGCCAGGGCGCGGATCGCGGCGTGGTGGAACCCGCACCTGGCGAGGGCGTACGCCAAAAACGGACGATAAATCGGACGCCCACCCAGAGCGGTCAGATCGGGCATAGCGCCAGGCGGGCCGGCCTCGCGACCGAGGGCGAGCCCGACGAGAGGCAATCCGGGGGCAAGTGTGGCGTCCAGCGCGGCGGTGTGCTGGGCGGCCCAGCCGGGGATGCGTGCCGCATCGCCAGCGCGGGCTTCCTCACCAGCGAGAATACCAGGAAGCGCTGCGGAAAATCGAACGTGCGAGGCGGATTGAACGATCACGGCTAATCGTACGGCGCTAACTCACGAGGCGAATCGTTACCGGGTATTTGTACTCGTCGCCGTTTGCAGCCCGGACCGTACCGATAATCGTGAAAATGAACCAAAAAAGCACCACAATCGGCAGCAAGACAAAACCTATGAAAACAAAGCACAACACGCCCGCGATGAGGCTGTAGATTACGCAGGAAATCTGAAAGTTCAGCGCTTCCTTCCCCGAGCGATCGACGAACGGGAACTCCGCTCGCTTGGCAAGCCAAATGATCAGCGGAACCCAGATCCC
This sequence comes from Tepidisphaerales bacterium, assembly GCA_038247815.1. Lineage (GTDB taxonomy): Bacteria > Planctomycetota > Phycisphaerae > Tepidisphaerales > Tepidisphaeraceae > JBBRUM01. Next base: position 4,396 of record JBBRUM010000099.1, read on the forward strand.
CGCGAGCGGAATCACGACAATTAAAGACGCCAACCCCGAGAGGTGGGCAAACATCGCCCAATTCCGAGCCGACGGGTTGGATTCGGTTACGGGCTGATGGATCATGGACATGAACCTGCTCCTTACCAAACTATCTGTGCAATCGGGAGGTCGGGGGATTAGCCCAGCCAGTTGGAATCACGTTCGGCCCAGTTCGAAGGCGTCGTGAACAACGTTGAGCGCCCTCGTGCCGTCCTCCTTGGCGACGATACAGGAAATCTTGATCTCACTGGTGGTGATATTCTGGATGTTGATCTTGTTGTCGGCGAGGGCGGTGAACATTCTCCGCGCAACGCCGGTGTGCGTCCGCATGCCGACGCCGACCACGGAAACCTTGGCCAATCCCGCGTCGAACGTGGCCGCCGTCTGGCCGCCGAGATCGCAGACGAGCTTCTCGACTACGGGCTTGAGATCGGTGATGTCGCCGTGCTCGACCGTGAAGCTGATGGCGGCCGTCCCATCGGCGGAGACGGTCTGAATGATGTCGTCGACGATGATGTTGGCGTCGGCGATCGTCGAGAAGATGCGGGCGGCGACCCCGGGAACGTCGGGAACGCCCTTGAACCCGACACGGGTGACATCCTTCTTCAGTGCACAGCCGCTGACGACGATGTTCTCCATATTGCGACTTTCCGAAACGATCCAAGTGCCTTCGTTGTCGTTCTGACTGTTCCGCACGTGCAGCGGGACGTTGTACTTCTTCGCGAACTCGACGGCCCGGGTTTGCAGGACCTGCGCGCCCAAGCCGGAAAGCTCCAGCATTTCGTCGTAGCTAATGCGGTCGATCTTACGCGCGGTGGGAACCAGGCGCGGGTCGGCGGTGAAGATCCCGTCGACGTCGGTGAAGTTCTCGCAGCAGTCGGCTTGAAGAACCGCGCCGAGCGCGACGAGAGTGGCGTTTGAGCCCCCCCGACCGAGAGTGGTGAGGTCGCCCTCGGGGGTGACCCCTTGGAAACCGGCGACGATGACTATCTTTCCGGCGGAGAGCTGCTCGAAAACCCGGGCCTTGTTGATGGATTGGATCTTGGCTTTGGAGAACGAGGTGTCGGTGATCAAGCCGATCTGCCCGGCGGTGAAGCTGATGGCTTCGTGGCCCTGTGAATGGATGGCCATGGCCATCAGCGCGATGGTGACCTGCTCGCCGGTGGCCAAGAGCTGGTCCATCTCGCGTTTGGGGGGGATCTCACAGACTTGCCTGGCAAGTTTGATCAGGTTGTCGGTGGCGTCGCCCATGGCGGAAACGACGACGACGACTTGGTTGCCGGCGTGCTTCGTGGCGATGATCCTGCGGGCGGCGCGGTGGATGCGCTCGGCGTCGGCGACGCTGGACCCGCCGAACTTTTGGACGATCAGACCCATGATGGTTTCCGCGGACGAAATCACGTACTCCGGGAAAAACGGTGACCCGGAGCGTCTGCGTGACGAGGTAATCCCTTTGCCGCAGACGCCGGGAAATCTAGAGGGATCACTCGGGCATGTAAAGACGCCGCGCCGTGGCGCGTAACTGCTACACTGTGGCTGTGACGGATCTCGGCAAACTCCTTGATGTGCTCCCGACGCCGGCGGCGGTCGTCGATGCCAATGGCGTCGTCGTGCTGGCGAACTGGCGTTTGTCCGCCGCGGTGGGCATGCGTCGGGGGGGATTAAATGGAAGGAAATTGGCATCGATCTACCCCGAAACAGCGGACCAGCGGACGGTGCAGTTTTTTGTCACGCGGGTTGCACGGGGGGAGCGGGATTCGGTGGAGGGCGAGGAATTCCACCTCCCCGGGCCGAGTGGGGAACGTGTACCCGTGCTGGTGTCGGTCGCGCCCCTATCCGGCGAGTCCGAACCCGGCGGGCCAGGGCCGCACGGCGCGGTGATGATGAGCTTCGCCGACGTAACACGACTCAAGGAGGCGGAGGCGTCCCTCCGCGAGCACTTTACATACGTCGCGCAATTGTCGGACACGGCGCTCGAACAGGCGCTGGCGCTCAAGCGCCGATCGACGCAGGCTGAGGAGGAAGCCGAGCAACTTCGGTCCAACGAGGTGGTGCTCAGGTCGCAGGCGGAGGACCTCCAAGACCGGGCCGAAGAACTTCGGGACCACGCGGTCGAACTCGAAACAGTCAACCGAGAACTTGAACGACGTGTCGCCCAGCGAACGGCGGAGATCAGGCAGGCAAACCTCGACGCCATATACATGCTCGCCGTCGCCAGCGAAGCCAAAGACCAAGACACCGGGTCGCACGTTCGGCGCATCCGCGGACTCGCCGAGGCGACCGCCAAAGCCATGGGAATCGCCGAAGCAGAAGCGTACGACATCGGACTGGCGGCGGTGCTCCACGACGTCGGGAAAATCCACGTGCCAGACGCGATCCTCACCAAACCGGGTCCTCTGACACCCGACGAGCGCGGCGTCATGCAGCAGCACACCCTCTGGGGACAGCGCATCCTGCCGGACAGGCCTTTCTTCCGAAGGTCTCGGGCGATCGCGCGCAGCCACCACGAAAACCACAATGGCTCGGGGTATCCGGACAGCTTGGCGGGGGAAGACATACCCGTCGAGGCACGCATCGTCCACGTGGCGGACGTGTACGACGCGCTGATCTCGCCGCGACCGTACAAGGACGCCTGGCCGGCGGAGCGGGCAGTCGCGGAATTGATCGAAAACTCGGGGGGCATGTTCGATCCGAAGGTGGTCGAGGCATTCCAGCGGGCGATACTCAAATATCGGGCAGCCGACTAAGCGCGGGCACGAGACTTGGAGATACGCGGGCGCGGTTGCAATCGCGGCAGGGGTGAGCGGGGGGCGGGCTGGGGCTGGGGATGCGGAGCTGTCGCGGGGGGTATTGACGACGGCGGCACGTTCGCTGCCTGGAGCAACTCGCGGGCTTGGGCGAGGGTGGTGGGAGTGATGAAATGGCCGCCGATCATCTCGGCGATTTCGGCAATTTGCTCGTCACCGGAAATATGGCGGACGGTGGAGGAGGTTGCGACGGAGGACTGTGTTTTGCGGACAGTGAGGTGGCGGTCGGCGTATGCCGCGATCTGGGGGAGGTGGGTGATGCAGAGGACTTGGTGGCCGGTGGCGAGCTGGCGGAGCTTGGTTCCGATGACGGATCCGAGGCGACCGCCGACGTTGGCGTCGATCTCATCGAAGACGAGGACGGAGACGCGGTCGTTGGCGGAGAGGATGCCTTTGAGCGCGAGCATGATTCGGGAGAGTTCGCCGCCGGAGGCGATCTTGCGGAGGGGGGCGGGGTCTTGGCCTGGGTTGGTGGAGGCGAGGAACTCGACGGCGTCTTGGCCGGAGGGGGAGAGGTCCGACTGGGGTTGGACGACAACGGAGAGGGTTGCGCGTTCCATGCCGAGCTCGGAGAGGGCGCGCTCGACCTGTCGGGCGAGCTTGGTGGCGGCGCGGGAACGGGCTGAGGAGAGGTCTTGGGCGAGAGACCGGGCGAGGCATTCGAGGGGAACGAGGCGGGCGGCGAGGTCTGAGAGGTCTTCTGTGGCTTGTTCGAGGGAGGCGATTTCGGCGCGGATCTGCTCGCGGTAGGCGAGGATAAAATCGACGTCGTCTTGTGGCGCGGAACTCGTAATGGCGGGTTTGGGTACACGGGGATGGTGGCGGGGGGTGTACTTTTGGGCGAGTTTGCCGATGAGGGTGAGGCGGTCGTTGGCGGCTGCGAGCTCTTGGGGGTCGAGGTCGAGGCGGTCGAGGTAGCGGGTGAGGTCGAAGGCGGCTTCCTGCAAGCCGACGGCTGCGTCGGAGATCGAACGGGCGATGTTTTGGAGGGCCGGGTCCAGTTCGGCGAGTTGGGCGAGGGAATGGGCGACTGACCTGGATTGCTGGACGAGGGATGCGGCGGTGGACTGGTCTGAGTCATCGAGCGCGGAGAGGGCCGAGCCGACGTCGTTGCGGAGGCGCTGGGCGTTGGCGAGGCGTTTGGCGCGGGTCTGGAGGAGGGTTTGCTCGCCGGGAGCGAGGGTGGCGGCGTCGATCTCGGTGGCTTGGAAGCGGTAGAGGTCGAGCTGCTGCTGGCGGAGTGTTTGGTTGGTGGCGAGGTGGGCGAGGCGGTCGCGGGAGGTGGCGAGGTCGTGCCAGGCGGTTTCGTAGCGATCGCGGAGGGGGACCGCGTTTGCGAATGCGTCGAGGACGTCGAGCTGGTGGGCGGGTTTTAGGAGGTATTGGTGGTCGTGCTGGCCGTGGACATCGACGAGCTGCTCGGCAGCGAGCTTGAGCATGGGAAGGGTGATCGGCTGACCGTTAAGGGATACCGAAGACCTTCCTGAGGAGAAGAGTCGGCGTGTGAGGAGGATTTCGTCGGAGGCGAGGGGAATGTCGGTGGCGGCCTCGATGCGCTTGCGGGTTGAGGGGTCGGCGATTTCGAAGATTCCAGCGACGCGGCCTTCGTCGGCCCCTTTACGGAGCATGTCAGTGGGAGATCGGAGCCCTAGCAGGATTTCGATGGCCCCGATCACCAAGGATTTTCCCGCGCCGGTAACGCCGGTGAAGCAGTTCAGGCCGGGCGAGAGCTCGATACGGGCGTCGGAAATGACTGCGAGGTTGGAGATATGCAATTCACGAAGCATGAACGGTCTCCCGGCGAAGGTTGGATAATGTCCGGGGTACTTTACCCTAACTCGTGGACAGCGTCAAGGAAAAAGTTTGGGAGGAGTTTGGGTTGATTGGTAACTTGCATTGCGTAATCATTGTGCAGCTATTGGAACAGGGCGGCCCTCCCCAAAGTGCGGGAGGGCCGAGGGTAAGGAGAGATCTGGGTTGCCGTGTCAGGCCCGGGCGCGGCGTGCGAGGAGGAGTGCGGAGGGGAGCAAAAGGGCGATGGAGGAAGGTTCGGGGATGAAGGCGGTGCCGAAGAGCTTGACCTGCCAGTCTGCGGAGTCGGTGGGGTTGAAGGAGTAGGCGATTTTGTCGATGTTTGTGAAGTCGACGGCAGCGCCGGTGAAGGAGGAGAAGGGAATGAGGATGTCGAAGGGAGCGGCGGGGCCCGAGAGGCCGACGCCGGCTGGCATGACGAATGGGGCGGAGGCGGACCCGACGCCCGTGGTCGTGACGGTCATGGAATTGTTGACGGACCCGATGTCGGTCTTGAAGACGCGGATGAAGAAGCTGTCATCAATGAGTGAGACGTTGAGGTCGGTGGTGTTGCCGTAGACGAATCCGAAGAGGGCGTTGACGCCGGTTTCGGAGCTCATGCCGGCGATGCCGACGAGGGGGAAGTTGACCTTTAGGACCGCCGCTCCACCGCCGGTGGTGACAGTGGTGGTTTCGAAGCGGTTGCCGCCTAGGGCGGAGGGGGCGACGGTGTTCTGGCTGACGGCACCGACGCCGGTCTGCGAGAGCAGACTTGTGCTCGTGAAGTCGTCGATGACCAGTTCCGCGAAGGATGTCGTTGAGGCGGCTA
>JBBRUM010000100.1:0-9789 GCA_038247815.1 Tepidisphaerales bacterium
ACGCCGAAGAGGTCGACGGTGGCTCGGATGACGCGGGAACCGAAGGCGTACTTGGTCGTGCCGGCGTGGCGCGGGTGGTGCGACACCTCGACCTCGATGCAGGTGAACCCGCGCACTTTCACCAGCGTGGGGAAAAACCGGTGCGCCCCGCGCCAGAGCTTGAGGCCCTTGAGGCACTTGGACTTGTACACCTTCAGGCTCGAGGCGGAGTCGTTGATTGTTTACTGGCTGATACAGTTGCGGACGCCGTTGGCGATTTTAGTCTGGATGAGGCGGAGGGCGTGGTCGTTCCGCTTCTTCCGCCAGCCGGTGACCATGTCATACTGGTCGAGGTGGGGGAGGAGGCGGGGGATTTCGGTGGGGTCGTTTTGGAGGTCGGCGTCGATGGTGGCGATGACCTCGCCTCGGGCGGCGGCGAAACCGGCTTCGAACGCGGCGGACTGGCCGGAGTTGGGGTTAAGGCGGATCACCCGCAGCCAGGGTCGTGTGAGCTTGGCGTCGGCGAGGATTTGCGGGCTGGCGTCCTTGGATCCGTCGTCGACCATGACGAGCTCGAAGGGTTTGCCGAGGTTGGCGAAGGCTTGCTCAACTTTCGCGAAGAGCGCGGGCAGATTTTCCTGTTCGTTGTAACAGGGGACGACGAGGGAGAGGTAGGGCGAAGGGGTCGACACGCCGGCTCCTAAGATACAAGGGACGGGTCGACGCGTTGTCGACCGAAGGGGAACAGCGAGTTTTACAGGAAGGCGGGGTGTTTCGCACGCGGCGAGGGGTGGGGGTGGTTAGGATGGGGGGATGGCGGGCATGTCGGGTTTGGAAATGGTGGCAGTGGTGACTGCGCTGGTGATGGTTGCGTTTCAGATACGGCAGTCGGCGTGGTTGTATCCGTTCGGGATTGTGTCGTCGGTGTTGTATGCGGTGGTATTTTATCGGTGGGGACTATTGGCGACGGCGATGTTGCAGGGGCTATTTGTCGTGCTCTTGGGTTACGGGTGGGTGTACTGGTTGCGAAAGGGTTTGGAGGGGGACTTACCCGCCGTGAAACGACTTTCTGCCGGGGGGTGGGGCGTGTCGGTGTTGGGTGCTGGGGCGTTGGCGGTGATGTGGGGGGCGGTCCTGGCGTGGAAGGCGGAGGCGACGCTCGTGTGGGTGGACGCGCCGCTGGCGGCAGCGTCGGTGCTGGGGCAGTGGTTGCTGGCGAGGAAGTACGTGGAGACCTGGTTGGTGTGGATCGTGGTGAACGCGGGGTACACGGTGTTTCTGGGGTATCAGGGGTTGTGGGTGACGTCTGGGTTGTACTTGGTTTTTTTCGGGCTGGCGGTGTGGGGGTATGTGGCGTGGCTGCGAACGGCGGGGAGGTAGTAGTGGCGGTGCGGGTGGTGATTTACGGGCCGGAGTGCACAGGGAAAACGACGCTGGCGCGGGAGCTGGGGGTGCGGCTAGGGGGCGTAGTGTCCGGGGAGTATGTGCGGCGGTGGGTGGAGGAGAAGGGGCGGTCGCCGGTCGTGGGCGACCTGCGGGAGATCGGGGCGGGCCAGCGGGCGGTGGAGGAAGACGCCGTGCGTTGGGCGGGGGCGGGGGCGGGGGCGGGGGCGGGGGCGGGGGGATTGGTATTCCACGACACGGATCAGCACACGCACTGCATTTATTCCAGGCACTACCTGGGCGTGTGTTTACCCGAGACGGAGGCGGCGGCTGGGGCGGCGGACTATGCGCACCACTTGCTGTGCGAGACGGACCTGCCGTGGGAGCCCGATGGCTTGCAGCGGGACTCGCCGGAGGCGCGGGCGGCGTTGTTTCCAAAGTTCGTGGAAGAGCTTGAGAGATCGGGCAGGCCGTTTACGCGGATCGGGGGGACTGGGGAAGCGCGGAGCGAAGCGGCTGTGCGGGCTGTGCGACGGGTGTTGGAGGGGAGGAGGCGGTGAAGGGATTGTCAATCCGTGCTGTAACAATCCCGATGGCGAGTGCCCCTAATGAAAGACATTTGGACCATACCGGTGTCTCGTTCGTTTCGATGAGGCAGGCGGACGGGCAGGACGTTCGGTACTGGTGGGGTAAGACGCCGACCGAACGAATTGCAGACATTGAAGTCCAGAGAAGGTGGCTCTATGCCGATGCTGCGGCTGACGCAAGAATTTAGAGAGTTTTTGAGTTTGCGAAGCTTGGCGATGACTGAGTTGATTGGGTGACCCATCCGGTGCGAGTTTGGGGGTGGGTGGCTACACTTCGGGCGTGGCACAGCTTTCATATCGAACGGCGGGCGAGTCGCATGGGAAGGCGTTGATTTCGTTGGTGGAGGGTCTGCCGGCGGGGGTGGAGGTGGATTTGGGGGTGATTGATGGCGAGCTTCGGCGGCGACAGGGTGGGTATGGGCGTGGAGGGCGGCAGAAGATCGAGACGGACCACGTGGATGTGCTGACGGGTGTGCGTCAGGGGAAGACGATCGGCTCGCCGGTGGTGATGCTGATTCCGAACAAGGATTCCAGGCTGGAAGACGCGGCGAAGACGCCCCCACTTCACCAGCCGAGGCCGGGGCACGCGGACCTTGCGGGGTCGGTGAAGTACCTGACGACGGATTGCCGTGAGACGCTCGAGCGGGCGAGCGCGCGGGAGACGGCGGCGCGGGTGGCGGCTGGGGGGCTGGCGAGGTGCTTGTTGTCGGCGTTCGGGGTGGAGGTGTTCGGGTTTGTGCGGCAGGTAGGGGAGGCGCGGGCGAAAGTGGCGGCGCTGGACGGGGTGGTGGACGGGGTCGATGTGGCCGGGCTGCGGGCGGCGCGGGATGCATCCGAGTGTTACGTGCCGGACGAGGCGGCGGACGCGGCGTTTCGCGAGTTTATCCTGCAAGCCAAGCAAGCGAAGGACACCGCGGGGGGGATCGTGGAATGTCACGTTTTTGGATTGCCCATCGGGCTGGGGTCCTGCATGACGTGGGACGGGCGGCTGGACTCGCGGATCGCCGCGGCGGTGGTGGGGATTCAGGCATTCAAGGGGGTGGAGTTCGGGTTGGGGTTTGAGACGGCGCGGCGGTTCGGGTCGAAGGTGCACGATGAGATTGTGTTTGACGCGGCGAAGAAGCACGCGCCGCACTTGGGTTATGTGCGGCCGACGAACAACGCGGGCGGGTTGGAGGGCGGGATGACCAACGGCGCTCCACTGGTGGTGCGGGGCGCGATGAAGCCGATATCCACGTTGGGCAAGCCGCTGCGTTCGGTGGATCTGAACACGAAAGAGCCTACCGAGGCGGGTTGGGAGCGGTCGGACATTTCGGCGATCTCGGCTGCGTCGGTGGTGATGGAGAACGTGATCGCTTTTGAATTGGCGCGGGCGATGCGGGAGAAGTTCGGCGGGGATTCGCTGGGAGAGATGCGGATGCAGGTGGAGGGATACTTGGAGGCGGCACGGCGCTTGCCGCTGTAGGGAGGCGGGGTCAGGCGGCTTGGGCGGGGGCGGCGGTGGGAGTGGGAGTCGGATTGGGGGCCGAGGCGGGTTTTGCGGCGACCCGGAGGGCGGTCTCGAGGACGAACCTTCCGGCGGGGGTGTCGAAGGGGATAATGATGACGGGTAGGCCGGCGGGGTATTCGAGGAGGTGGGTGGCCATGACCTGGGGAGTGGAGATGCGGACGCTGCCGCCGTCGGGGAGAGTTGTTTTGGCTCCGCCGACGATCATGTTTGCGATTTCGCCGATGGCGTCGAGGAGTTCGGCGTCGGGTTTTTCGAAGGGTCTTCCGGCGAGTGCGCCGCCGAGGGCGTAGGCGACTTGCGGGCTGAGGGAGATGGCGACGCGACCACTGACGCCGCCCTGGAGGTCGATGGCGGCGGAGATGCGGTAGAGCTTGAAGAGGCGGTCATCGGGCTTGCGGATCGAAGGCTTTCCGAGGGTGAGCTGTACCTGGATCATCGTCGCAAACAGCTGCGACGTGGCGGTGATGAAGGGGTTGATGTACGACACATCCATTCGAGGCTCCCCGAGAACACCACGGAGGAGGATCCCGGGGTGCGGAAGAAGCCGACGTCGAGGGTGATCGACGTCGGCGTTGGTTTGGTATCCGAAGTTAGGCGGCGGCGGCGGCGGGCGCCTTGGCCTTGTCGAGGGTCTGCTTGACCTTTTCCATGAGCGCTTCGGGCGTGAAGGGTTTGACGACGTAGTTGTTCACGCCGGCGCGGATGGCTTCGAGGACGCGGGACTTCTCCGCCTCGGTGGTGGCCATGATCAGCAGGGTTTTCTTGTCGGTTTCGCGGATCTTTCCGACGAGGGTAATGCCATCCATGTTGGGCATGTTCCAGTCGACGAGGATGAGGTCGAAGCCCGCCGGGTTGGCGGCGATGACCGCGAGCGCCTCGACGCCGTCGCCGGCTTCGGCGAACTCGACCGCGCCGAGCTCGGCGAGGACCTTTTTCTGGATGTTCCGCATGGTGCGGGAATCGTCTACGAGCAGCAATTTCATGGTTCAACTCCGTTGTCGCGGGTGTTCGACCGCGCGGGGATTGTTTTACGGGTGACGAATGTTGGAGACTCAGACGGGCTTGTTCATCTTGATGTTGACCTCGACGGCGAAGTCGCCGACGGGCGTCTTGCAGGGAACGACCAGGCAGGGCACGTCGCTGAGGCGGGCGATCGAGTGGCCGCGACCGATGACGACCGAGGGGACGGTGATCGATGCATTGCAGCCGAGGTCCTTCTTGGCGCTGCCCGCGATCATGTTGGCAAGTTCGCAAACGGCGTCGGCGAAGTCGGGCGAGTTGGGGTCGATGGGCATACCCGCGAAGGCGCTGACGATCTGGACGGCGGCCTCAGTCTGGAAGCTGACGACAACGGAACCCACGATGTCGCCGCTGAAACCGATGATGCTCGAGACGTCGTACTGAGGGGCGGGCTGGGTCTTGAGGTGCGGTCGCTCGACGGTGGTGGGAACCTTGACCATGGTGGCGAACACCTGCCGCACCGAGTTGATGAACGGTACGATTAGCTTGGGGTTGATGGCGGGCGGCGCTGAAGTGGTTGGCGTGGACATGGGGCTCCGTGTGAGGCGGACTATTGTTGTTTCGACTGAAATGGGGGGGAACTTAACAATCTGCACCACCCCGAAAATGCTTGATGTGAATCGCGGGTTTAAGCAGCGCGAGTGGCGTGAGCCTCGTCCTTGCGCCACAGACGGATGAGCATGGGCTGGTTGGCGGCGTTGATGGCGTACTCGCCGGTCATGGACGAACCCGGGATGCGGAAGGAATAATCGGCCCCGTCGATGACGGTGGGGAGGGAGAGTCGGCAGGGCTCGGGGAGCAGAGACTTGAAGTTTCCGCCGACGACATTGCAGAGTTCGCCGAGTGCGTCCTGCTGGTCGGTGGCGTCGGCTGCGTCGGGGTGAACTCCGAACATCTTTGCGGCGGCGGCGCGGGCGAAAGGCTCTGTGACGTGGAGGACGACGGCTCCGTCGACGGCGCCGGTAATGTGGATGACGGCGGAGAAGGTCCGCCCGGCCGGCGGCGGCGGCGCCTTGTTGCCGAGAAAGGTAGGATGGAAATCCAGGAGGGTTTCGAGAACGGTAGTCATCAGTTGTTCGATGTCGTTTTCGGTGGCGATCATGGCGGGCTCCGGGATGGGTCGATGGGGGTTGGGTTCAGTGGTTCGGGGGCGGCGATCAGGCGGCGCTGCGGACTTGGTAGATTCCGCTGCGTTGGATCTGAACGCGGTCGTACGCGTCGTCGATGTTGATGGTTGTTTCTGCTCCGCCGAGGAAGAGGTAACCGTCGGGCTTCATGATCTTGCGAACCTTGCCGAGGATCTGCCGCTTGGTTTCGACGGAGAAGTAGATCAGGACGTTGCGCATGAAGACGATGTCGATGTTGCCCAGTCCGTGCCAGTCTTCGCAGAGGTTCATTTCGCGGAATTCGCAGGCTTTGCGGAGCTGTTCATCGATCTGCCACTCCATTCCGTTTTTCTTGAAGTATTTGACCATGAGTGCGGCGGGGAGGCCGCGGTTGACCTCCAGCTGACTGAACTTGCCCTCCTTGCAGCGGCGGATCATCTCGGAGGAGAGGTCGGTGGCGACGAAATTGAACCTCCATCCGCCTGTGAATAGCTGGGGGAAGTTCTCGCGGAGGAGCATGAGGGTGGTGTAGGGTTCCTGTCCGCTGGAGGCGGCGGCGCACCAGATTGAAATGGTTTTTGAGACGGCGCGTTTGGCGAGCAGGTCGGGGATGACCTTGTCACGGAGGGCGTCGAAGGGGTGCATGTCGCGGAAGAAGCTGGTTTCGTTTGTGGTCATTGCCTCGATGACCTTGCGGATCAGCGACAGCGCCAGCGGGCCGGAGCGCATCTTGGAGATGAGGTCGTCGATGCCCTTGAGGCCCTCATGTCGGGCGAGCGGTGTGAGGCGCGTCTCGACGAGGTACTCCTTTCCGGACTCCAGTGTGATCCCGGCGCGGACACGCACCAGCTCTCGGATGTACTCGTATTCGTGTGGGGCGATGGGCATGGCGATTCTGCTGGTTTTGTTAGTGAAAGGTGCTTCAGGCGACACTTAAGGAGGCGACGCTTCTGCCTGCGCGTGCGCGTCGGACGAGACTTTCGGCGATGCGTTCGATGGGGAGCACTTCGTCGGCGAGCTGGGCGTTGACGACGGCTCCGGGCATACCCCAGACGACGGACGACTGTTCGTCCTGGGCGATGACGTCGCCGCCGGCGTCACGGATGACTTCGGCGCCGCGCATTCCGTCGTGGCCCATCCCGGTGAGCACGGCCGCGGCGAGGCGGTGGCCGTATACCTGCGACACCGACCGGAACAGATGGTCGACGGCGGGACGGCAGGAGCACTCGTGCGGCAGGGAGTTCGTGCCGATTTCGACGCTGTTTCCGACTCGCTTGACGGTCATGTGGAAGCCGCCTGGGGCGATGTAAATCGTCCCGGGTACGACCTTCATCCCGGGTTCGCCCTCGCAGACCTTGACCTTGCACGTGGTGGCGAGGCGGTCGGCGAGAAGGCGGGTGAAAACGGGAGGCATGTGCTGGACGACGAAGATGGGGACCGCCAAATCGGCGGGGAACATCGGAAAGACTTTCCCGATGGCGACGGGACCGCCGGTTGACACGCCGATGGCGATGGCGTCAATGCCGGGGGGACCGACGGGGCGCGGCTTGCGGACGGTGTTGGAGATTGCGACGGGGCCCGGGCCGGCGACCGGCATCCGTCCGGAGGGGGCGTTGCCGATTCGTGAAGCGTTTCCGATCCGCGGGGCTGATTCGGGGCGCGTCGATATGCGTCCGGACAGCCACTTGATCTTGGGAACGAGCTCGTCGCGGCAGCGGGCAATCCCCTCGGAGATCGAACCGACGTTCGCCGGCTTGGTGACGTAGTCGGTGGCGCCGCGGGCGAGGGCCTCGAGGGTGGCCTGTCCGCCGCGCTCGGTGAGCGTGGAGAACATGATGATCGGAATCTTGGGGTGCGTCTTTCGGATCTCGGTGACGGCCTGCAAGCCGTCCATCTCGGGCATTTCGACGTCCATGGTGATCACGTCGGGCTGGAGCTGCGTGAGCTTCTGGATGGCGATGCGACCGTTGGACGCGGTTCCCACGACCTCGATGTCGGGGTCGGCGGAGATCGCGTCGGTGACCAGTCGCCTGATCACCACCGCGTCGTCGACGATCATGACTCGAATCTTGCCCATGAGACCACCCGTTGATCCAACTGCGATACACGCCACTACGCGCCCACCGACGGCTGGCTAGGCGGCAATGCCGAGCATTGCTAGCTTTTCCTGGATGATCTCGCGGGTGAAGGGCTTCATGACGTACTCGTTGGCGCCGGCTTCGAGGGCCTTGAGGACCTGACTCATCTCGGTTTCAGTGGTGCACATGAGCAGCCGCACCGAGTCCCATGCGCGGTTCTGTCGACAGGCGACGACGAACTCATAGCCGTTCATCTCCGGCATGTTCCAGTCGACCAGCGCGACCTCCACCGGGCCGGACTCTATGAGTCGGGCGAGCGCCTCTTTGCCGTTGGCGGCCTCGACCACCTCGTATCCGAGGCCCTTGAGGAGGTTGCGAAGAATCGCCCGCATGGCGCGGGAATCATCGATGACGAGTGCTCGCATGGCGTTGTGCTCCCGGGCGTTGTGCCCGACAAGTTCTCAATCCGGCGTACGTCTTGAACTTCCGGCTTTCTGTCCTGCGGTGCTCCGCTTCTAACTTCTGAATCGGCCAACGAGGGTCTGAAGTTCAGAACTCATTCTTGCAAGTTCCGAGGCGGCCTTGGAGGTGTCGCTGGCGCCCTGGCTGGTGGACTGTGCGGCGGTGGCGACTCCGGCGATATTCTGGGCGATTTCTCCGGATCCCCTGGCGGCTTGGCCGATGTTCCGTGTCATTTCGTTGGTGGTGGCGGTCTGCTGCTCAACCGCCGAGGCGATGACGCCGGAGATCTCGTTGATCTGATTGATGATCTTCGAGACTTGGGCGATGGCGTCGATGGCGCCTTTGGTGTCGGAACGGATCGCCTCGATGCGAAGGGAAATGTCCTCGGTGGCCTTGCTGGTTTCCTTGGCGAGCTCCTTGACTTCGTTGGCGACGACGGCGAACCCCTTGCCTGCTTCGCCGGCGCGGGCGGCTTCGATGGTGGCGTTGAGGGCCAGAAGATTGGTCTGCTGGGCGATGGTGGTGATGAGCTTTACGACATTGCCGATCTCATCGCTGCTGGCGCCGAGTTGGGCGACGGTCTGGTTGGTCAGTTCGGCGACCTTGACGGCTTCGCCGGCGACGCGGGCGGCTTCGGATGCGCTGTTGGCGATCTCCCGGATCGAGGCGGTCATTTCCTCCGCCGCGGCGGCCACCGTCTGGACGTTGGAGCTCACCTCCACCGATGCAGACGACACCACGCTCGACTGTGCGCTGGTCTCCTCCGCCGCCGCGGTGATCTGCTGCGACACCGACGCCAGCTCCTCCGACGAGCTCGCCAACGCCTGGGCGTTGTTCTCGATGGCCACCACGCTCCGTTCGATGTTTCGGCCCACGGCGATCGTGAAGATCGTCACCGAGATCAGGCCCAGGGCGTTGAACGCAAGGAGTCCCCAAGACCACCACCCCATCCGCGTGGCGACGGCGGCTTCCTGCGAGCTCCGCGCCGTGTCGGTGAGCTTTACCACTTCGGCGATGGCGGCAGAGTGCTCTTTAAAGAGCGGCACGAGCTTGCCATCGGCAAGCTCTTTGGCCTTCTTGTAGTCACCGGCCGCAATGGCGGGGAGCAACTCCGACTCAACCGCTTCGTAGAACTTGTCCGCCGGGGGACGAGACGCCTCGATCAGCACCCGCTTCATCTCGGTGTCCGGAAGTACGTTTACCCAATGGTCCAGCCGCTCGCCGTAAGACTTCCGCAGTCGGGCCAGTTCGGCTGTGAGTTCAGTCAAGTCGGCCTTGTGCGACGCTTGTATCATCTTCTCAACGGCGTAGACAGACTCGATCAGAAAGGCGGGCGGCGGCAGGATGTCGGCTTGGAGTTCGAGGTTCATCGCGATTTGTTTGTAGTAGGGCCCGTTGATCTTGGATAATTGGAATACGTAGTACGCACCCGCGCCGAAGAGCACGAGCATCACAGCGAAGACGATGTTGATCAGACGAAGTTTCTTTTTCATGTTTCCCTAGGGCGTTGAGGCCCGGGTGTGCCGCCTCGACCGGTTGCCATGGTCGCAGTAACTCCCGATGCTCTCACCGATGCCCAACCCCGACGGAGGGGCGACGGTGCTGCTAACTCACAATTAATCGTAATATTGGGCAAGCGGTTTTCTATTTAAACGAAGTCCGCC
>JBBRUM010000101.1:0-9771 GCA_038247815.1 Tepidisphaerales bacterium
CCGCGCCCGGCACGTTGTCCGACCTCGTCTCAGCCACCACCGCGCGCAGCTCGCTCCTTCTGGCCGTCTGCAGCACCTGATACACCAGCGCCGTCCCCATCCCCTCCCGACGAACTTCAAAATCTACCCGCACTTCCAACAGTCGGACCACGCCGCGCTCGGGCTCGAACTTGGCTAGGGCCATCGCCACCACCGCCCCCCGCAGCTCCGTCACAACCGCCATCCCCTCGTCGTGCCCGGCTGCGATTTGCCGCGCGGTGAACAGCGTGTCGTCCGTCAACCGGTTCGGCTGAATCCGCTTCTCCCGCAGCGGCCGCTCGGTCACCTTCCACCCGACCGCAAGCCCCTCGCCCGACTGCTCGACGTGCAGGTACGCCAGCGCCTCGGCTGTCGCGTCGATATCGACCAGCCCGTCCACATCCGCCTGATTCATCGGCCGTATATCCACAACCCGATCCTACCACGCCGCATCCCCGCCAACTGCGACGCACCACACCAACCCTGCCGGTTGATTCCCGGGGGGGTCCCGTCGTACCCTCTACGCGTCTCGGGCGTTTAGCTCAGTTGGCCAGAGCGCACGGATCACACCCGTGAGGTCGGGGGTTCGAGCCCCTCAACGCCCATCCACCCTGCCACGACCGATTCCCCCACCGGAATCGGTCGCTTACATTTCTGTCCAACACCTTTCCCGCCCGCCACCTATTCGGTCCACACCCGCCATGCGCCCCCTCCTTCCCCGGTTGATGGCGTCCTCCGCACCGGCATCCACGCTGCTCATTCGCCTGATCGTCTCAGCCGACCTGTTCATCGACGGAATCCGCGCCGCCCGCTGGCACTTCCTCCTCGGCGACACCCGCGTCGACATCCTCTCCCCGCTCGTCTCGCCGCTCTTCCGTCAAGGCCTCGGCTGGCTGGAGGTCGGCCTCGCGATCCTCCTCGCCGCCGGCTTCCTCACTCGCCCGATTGCCCTGCTTGCCATGGCCCTCCCCGTCCTCGCCGGCGTCGGCGCCTATGAACGCCTCCACTCTCTTCAAGCCGCCTCCCGACTCGACATCATGGTCCACGCTTGGGCCGTCGCCCTCGCCGCATTCTTCTTACTCCTGCACGGCGCCGGCACCCTCAGCCTCGACCGCCTCCTCACCCTCAACCCCCGCCCCCCCCGCTTCCCCCGGCCTCGCCGCCATTAATACGCTGTCACACCGGCCGTCCGACGCCTCGCCCCCTCACCTCGTCGCCCGGTGCTTCTTTCTATAGCCGCTCGGCGACACCCCCCGCACCTGTCCGAACACCGTGCTAAACCGGATCTGACTCTGAAACCCGCAGCGTTCAGCAATCAACTGCATGTCAAAGTCCGTGTCCCGCAACAGGTCGCACGCCCGCTCGATTCGTACACGCCGAATCTCCTGCAGCAAACTCCGCCCGAGCACCAACTTGAACCGCCGCTCGAGGTTCCGCCGCGAGATCATCACGTCCCGCTGCACGTCCTCCACCGAAATCGGCTTGTCAGCGTTCAGCCGGATGAACCGCACAGCCGACACCACCGCCTCGTCCTCCAACGTCAGCACGTCCGTGCTGTTCCGCGTCACAAACCCCTCCGGCGGAATCACCATCGCCCTCGCCGGCGCCGTGCCCCCATCCATCAACGCCGTCAGCAAACGGCCCGCTTCAATCCCCACCTGAAACGCAGCCGGTTTTATGCTGGACAAACTCGGCCGCACCAAATCGTCCAACAACACATCGTTGTCCACCCCCAACACCGCCAAATCCTCCGGAACCCGAATCCCACCCGCCCTACACGCGTCAATCGCGTGCCACGCGTACCTGTCATTGGCCGCCAGCAGCCCCACCGTCCTGCCCAACGTCTTCACCCACCCGTGCGGCACGGCGTCCGCCCCCCTCACCACCGAGACCGGAAACCCCGCTTCCCCCACCGCACCCACAAACGCCTCCTCCCGCACCCTCGACCAAGCCACCGTCGGATGCCCACAAAACCCGAAACTCCGAAAACCACGGTCCCGAAAATAGTCAAACGCCATCCGTCCCACCATCGCATCGTCCGGCAAAACGCTCGCCAACCCCAGTTCCGACAACCGTTTAACTTCCAAAGTGTGCGCCACGTTCACCACCGGACCGCCCCACTTCTTCACCGCCTGGATCGTCTCCTCGTCGTGCACCATCGCTACGACCCCGTCCGCCTCCCGATCCCAAATCGACGGCCCGCGCTCCCTCGAATACATCTCGGGCATCAAAAATTCCCAATTCCCAACCAAGTTCCCATACTGCATCAAACCGCGCAGCACCTCCCGACCGTATCCCCCGATCAAGTCAAGACTAATGGCGATACGCAACATCCCTGTATCCTACATCGGACGTCCGCCGCAAACCATTAAATCTATTGCGCAATCCAACGCAGCACTCACAGGCAATCGGTGGCACTATTGTCATCATGAACCGGGCAGCCAAACTTTCCAATCTCCCCACCGCTCACGTGCCAACCCGTTCGGCCTTTACCCTCGTCGAGCTCCTCGTCGTCATTGGCATTATCGCCCTGCTCATCGGGATTCTACTCCCCTCCCTCTCCAAAGCACAAGCCGCCGCCCGCACCGCCGTATGCCTCTCCCAGCTCCGCCAAGTGGGCTTGGCCGCCTCCGAATACATCCTCCGCAACAAGGGCGCTCTCCCCCCCTGTTACTACTTCTCGCTCTCCCGCCCCAATACCAACATCTCGTACTTCGACATCCTCTCGCCCCAGCTTCCCCTGACAGCACAAAAGTCCGTCTGGACCTGCCCCGAGGGCCTCACCGGTCCGACCAACCAGTTCCCCATCACCTACGGCGCCAACCGTCGCGTTCACGTCTACTACTGGGTCGACCTCCCGACCCCCCCCGGCCAAGTCGCACAACTCATGAAGGTCACCAAGGTCCGCCGCACATCCGAGGTCGTCGCTCTGGCGGACGCGGCCCAGACCAGCGGCGTCCAAACCACCGGCGGATGGCTGGACTTCTCCGACCTCCCCCAGATCAACGACCAAGCCAACGCCAACACCAGACTCAACACCCTGCCCGGCTGGGCCGACAACTCCGACAAGCTCGGCGGCAACTACCACATGCGTTTCCGCCACGGCAAAAACACCCTCGCCAACGTCCTCTTCGTCGACGGCCACGCCGAAACAGTCACCAAGACCCAACTCACTTTCAGGAATCTCGCCACCGCCTACTAACTAAACTCACTCATATCACTTCTGCCCCTGCCGCTCGGATGGTCCGAAATGGCAACCAGAATCAAGTCAGTCTCTCGTGTCTCCGGAGGAGAATCATGTTCGCAAAAGCTTCATTCATCGTCGCAGTCGCCGCCTCGGCGGCCCTGTGCTCCGTTTCTTCCGCCAGCGTCATCGTCAACGGCGGTTTCGAGTCCGGCGTCGGCTCGAACGCCGCCAACTGGCAGGAACTGCAAGTTGCCCCCCAGCGCGTCGTCGGCCCCGGCGCACGCACGGGCGACGCCTTCATGCAGTTCAACACCCCCCTCGTTTCGGCGTCGGTTCTCCTGCAGAACTCGGTCTCCGATGGCGGCGGTGCAGACCTCACCCCCGGCCCCGGTTACGTCCTGAGCTTCTGGCTCAAGGGCACCATCGGCACGACCGGCAACATCAACTACTCGATGCGCTACCTCAATAGCGTCGGCGGAATCATCTACAACTCCGGCGCACAGGTCATCACCAACGCCGCGCTCTCGTCAAACGAGTACCGCCAGTTCGGCGTCACCGGCATCGCCTTCCCCGCATCCGCCAACGCCGTCTTCATCGAGATCGTCGGCGCAAACGGTGGTGAAGGTGGCCCCGTCTCGGTCTCCCTCGACGACGTCTCCGTCAACGTCATCCCGGAACCCGCCGCCATGGGCCTCCTCGCCCCGGCCGCCCTCCTCCTTGCCCGCCGCCGCCGCTAATCTTGCCAAGACGACGCGTGTGTTCTTCCAGCCGGCGGGGACCCCCAAAAAGGTCCCCGCCGGACTTTTTTCCCCCCCACCCAACAAAACCGAATTTTACCACCCCCGACAACTCTTGCCTCCCTCTCAGCCAACCCCTACACTCCGCTCGCCCGTTGAGAGGCCCGGAGTCCCGGGAAGGTAAACGGGAAGACGCCTTCGGAACCTTCCGCCGGCGGCTTTTCCTCCAGCTGGCCTCGCCCGTCGCGGACCCCGGCCCTCTCCTCTTCCCCCCCCATCGGCGGCCCTACCACCGCCCACAACTCGAATAGCATCAAGAGCTTCCACTACCCCGTAGTGTAACGGTAGCACAAGTGATTTTGGTTCACTTTGTCTAGGTTCGAATCCTAGCGGGGTAGCTTTTTCCCCTCGCCTTCCACAACACCCAGCTCCCGTGTCTACCACCGCACTCATCCTCGCAGCCGGCAAGTCCACACGGATGAAGTCCCGCAGGCCCAAGCCCATGCACGAGGTCTGCGGCCGCCCCATGCTCGAACACGTCCTCCGAGCCTGCTACTCAGCCGGCGTCGAGCATGTCTGCATCGTCGTCGGACACGGAAAAGAAGAAATCCTCGACTACTTCTCCCACGACAAACGCATCTCCTGGGTCGAACAAATCGAACAACTCGGCACCGGCCACGCCGCCCGAATGTGTGAACCCCACCTCCGCAAACACCATACCCCTGCAAGCAGGGGCGGCACAGGGGGAGGAGACGTCTTTGTCCTCGCGGGCGACGGACCCCTCATCCGCGACGACGTCCTCCGAACACTCCTCCAAGCCCATCACGACGAACGCGCCGCGGCCTCCATGGCCACCGCAGTCCTTGACGACCCCACCGGCTATGGACGCATCGTCCGAGACGCAGCCGGAAACTTCCTCGAAATCGTCGAACAAAACGACGCCACCCCCGAACAACGCGCCATCCGAGAAGTCTTCCCCTCCTACTACTGCATCAAAAACGACGACCTCCTCGCAGCACTCCCCCAACTCACCAACCAGAACGCAAAACACGAATACTACCTCACCGACATCTATGCACACATCCGCCGCTCGGGCAGAAAAGTCCTCGCCGTCCAAGCCGTCACCCAGGACGACGTCCTCGGCGTCAACACCCGCGAACAACTCGCCCACGTCGACGCCATCATGCAAGCCCGAATCCAACGCCAACACCGCGAAAACGGCGTCACCATCGTCTCCTCAGACAAAACCTACATCGAAGCCGGCGCCCACATCGGCCAGGACACCGTCCTGCTCCCCTTCACCTACATCGGCCGCGACGCCTCCATTGGACCGGACTGCGCAATCGGCCCCTTCTCCCTTGTCCCCCGCTCGGCCGTCCTCACCGCCGGAACAACCCTCGCCAACAACACTTCCTCGTTCAACTCGGCCCCGTTCAACCCCGCCGGAGGCAGCCTGTGAGCGCACACTGGAGCACCGACAAACAGGAACTCCGAGTCTTCTCCGGCCGCGCCAACCCCGCGCTAGCGCAGAAAATCTGCGACCACCTCAAAATCCCCCTCGGACGCGGAAAAACCGAACTCTTCCCCGACGGTGAAGTCATCGTCAAAGTCGACGAAGACGTCCGCGGACGCGACTGCTTCGTCGTCCAACCCACCGGACACCCCGTCAACGCACACCTCATGGAACTGTTCATCTGGATCGACTGCCTCAAACGCGCCTCAGCCGAACGCGTCACAGCCGTCATCCCGTACTTCGGCTACGCACGCCAAGACCGCAAAGACGAAGGTCGAACACCCATCACCGCAAAGCTCGTCGCCAACCTCCTCGAACGCGCCGGTGCCGATCGCGTCGTCTCCGTCGACCTCCACGCCGCCCAGGTCCAGGGCTTCTTCGACATCCCCGTCGATCACCTCAACGCCGGACCCGTCTTCAGCACCTGGTTCGAATCCCTCAAACTCTCCAACGTCGTCTTCGTCTCCCCCGACGTCGGAAACGTCAAACGAGCCCAAAAATACGCGGAAATGCTCGGCGGAGAAATCTGCATCATCGACAAACGACGAAAGTCCGGCACCCACACCGAAGCCAAACACATCATCGGCGACGTCGAAGGCAAAAACGTCCTCATGGTCGACGACATGATCACCACCGCAGGCACCGTCACCGAAGCCTGCAAAATCCTCCGCGAAAACGGCGTCAAAGAAATCTACATGTGCGCGACCCACGGCATCTTCGCCCCGCCAGCCATGGAACGCCTCGCACAAACACCCTTCACCAAACTCGCCATCACCGACACCCTCCCCCTCGGCAACCGCGCAGACGCCATCGCCGATCGCCTCGAAGTCCTCTCCGTCGCACCCCTCCTCGGCGACGCCATCGACCGAATCCACCGCAACCAATCCGTCTCCGAACTCTTCCGGGGCGCCAAACGCAAAAAAGAAAAAGCCTCCTAACCCCCCTTCAAAAAAACCAACTACCAACTACTCACTACTTACTACTACCCACCAAGGAATTCCATGGCAACCACAGCAACCATCGCCGCAAAAGTCCGCCCCGAACTCGGTTCCCGCGCCAACAAGCGCCTCCGCGACCAGGGCCTGCTCCCCGGCGTCGTCTACGGACACAAGGAAGCAGTCGTCCCCGTCACGCTTCCCAAAAAGGAAGTCGTCAACCACCTCGAACACGGCACCCACCTCTTCGACCTCCAGCTCGACGGCAAGTCGGAAAAGGTCCTCGTCAAGGAAGTCCAGTACGACCACCTCGGCCTCGAGGTGATCCACGTCGACTTCGCCCGCGTCTCCCTCGACGAAAAGGTCGAAGTCACCGTCCCCTTCGAACTCAAGGGAACACCCAAGGGCGAGTCCCAAGGCGCCAAGCTCCAGCAGATTGTCGCCGACCTGCACATCGAGTGCCTCGTCACCCAAATCCCCGACGCCATCCGCTACAACGTCACCGACCTCGAAAAAGACGCCGTCGTCCACGTCAAGGACCTCGTCCTCCCCCCCGGCGTCAAAGTCCTCCTCGGCGCCGAGGTCATCCTCATCACCGTCCGCGAAATCGTCGAACAATCCGGCGCCGAAGCCGCCGTCGCCGAACCCGAAATCATCGGCAAAAAGAAGGAAGACGCAGCCGCCCCCGCAGCCCCCGCCAAGAAGTAACCCCAACCAGCAAACACCAACCACTCTTACCCATGAAAATCGTCGTCGGATTAGGAAACCCAGGCCCCGAGTACGTCGCTACTCGCCACAACGTCGGATTCGACGTCGTCGGCGACGTAGCCACGCGCCTCGGCTGGGTCGCTTCCCCGTCCGACTTCGACCGCCTCGCCAAGAGCAAGTTCGACGGCTTGGCCCTCGACGGAGTCATCACCACGTCTTGCGGCTCGGAGAAGCTCCTGCTCCTCAAGCCCATGACCTACATGAATGACTCGGGCCGATCGGTCCTCGCCGCCGCACAGTTCTTCCAGTGTGCCGTCCCCGACCTGCTCATCATCCTCGACGACATGGCCCTCCCCTGCGGCACGCTCCGCATCCGGGGAGACGGGTCGTCCGGCGGGCACAATGGCTTGAAGGACATCGAACGGGTCCTTGGGACAGCCTCGTACCCCCGCCTTCGCGTCGGTATCGACGCGCCCCCCGGCCGCGTTCCCGCCCGCTCTTATGTCCTCGAACGCTTCTCCCCCGACCAGCAGCCCCTGATCCGCCCCGCCATCTCCCGCGCCACCTCGGCCACCCTCGCCTGGGCCGAAAAAGGCCTCACCCCGGCCATGAACCAGTTCAACGTCGCCATTCCGTCTGACCCCCAAACCCCCAAACCAAACAAACCCACCCCGGACGTTCCGGGGCGGAAACCCTGCGGTGATCCGTCACCCAAGGCCGGAAACTCCTAACCTCCCGACCTATCGTCCCGATCACCCGCACGCGGCTTAACCCCCGCGGGCGGTTCACAAAACCGCCAACAGTCCAAGCAAGGGAAACACCGTCATGACCAAAACCAGCAAATACGAAGCCCTGTTCCTCATGGGAACCAGCCTCACCGCCGACCTCGAAGGCTCGCTCAAGCTCACCCAAGCACTTATCGAAAAACACGGCGGATCCATCCTCGTCAACAAAAAGTGGGACGACCGCAAGCTCACCTACGAAATCGGTAAAGCCAAGCGCGGCCTCTACATCATCACCTACTTCACATCACCCGGCGCCGCCATCGCCCCCCTCGAACGCGACGTCAAACTCTCCGAAGACTTCCTCCGAATCCTCGTCACCACCGCCGAACACCTCACACTCGAAGAAATGAACGCCGTCGAACCCCAGCCCATCGCACCCCCGCAACCCGAACGCGCTCCCTGGGACATGCCCCAGACCGATCGCCCCGACCGCGGCGGTGACCGTGGCGGCGACCGCCCCCGCGCACCACGCCCCCCCCGCCGCGATGAAGCCGAAGCCGCCGTCGGCAAAGACTAATTTCACGATCGCCCCAGCCCCCGCGCCTCCGGTCCCAAGGAGTTAAAACATGGCCAGCTACAACAAAGTCCTGCTCATGGGCAACCTCACCCGAGACCCCGAACTCACCTACACGCCCTCGCAGGTCGCCATCTGTAAGTTCGGCCTGGCCGTCAACCGCCGGTTCCGCACCAAAACCGGCGAAGACCGCGAGGAAACACTCTTCGTCGACTGCACCGTCTTCGACAAAAAAGCCGAAGTCGTCCACCAGTATTGCACCAAGGGCAAACCGATCTTCGTCGAAGGCCAGCTCAAAATGGACACGTGGGACGACAAAACCACTGGCCAGAAACGCTCCAAGCTCTACGTGATTGTCGACAACTTCCAGTTCGTCGGCGGCCGCGACGGCGCCGGAGCACCCGGTGCACCCGGCAGCCCCCCTGCCGAATACGACGGCTCCGACGCCGGCGGCCCCCCCTCCTCTCCCACCCCCGCCCGCAACGCCCCCCCCCGCTCCTACAACCGTCCCCCACCACCAGGTGCCCCACCCCAAGGTGCCCCCACTCAACGCCCCCCAGCCCAACGCCCCCCCCAACAACAACCCTTCAACGAAGAACAACAATTCAAAGAAGACGACATCCCCTTCTAACCCTCCCAATAACTACCACCTACTAACTTCCAACTACTAACTACTACTTTCCGAGGTCCCCATGCCCGCCACCGTCAAACTCCTTCTCAACGAATCGATCAAAAACATCGGCCGCGTCGGCGACGTAGTCGAGGTCTCCTCCGGCTACGCACGCAACTTCCTCCTACCCCAGGGCCTCGCCGTCGAGCCCACCAAGGGCAACCTCAAGAAGATCGAGGCCCGCCGCCAGGAAGTCCTCCGCGTCGAGTCTGAAAAGCGCTCCGCCCAATCCCAGATCATCGAAAAACTCGCCGGCATCGAGCTCACCCTCGAACGCCGCGCCAACGAACAGGGCCACCTCTTCGGCTCGGTCTCCGCCACCGAACTTGCC
Organism: Tepidisphaerales bacterium; assembly: GCA_038247815.1. Lineage (GTDB taxonomy): Bacteria > Planctomycetota > Phycisphaerae > Tepidisphaerales > Tepidisphaeraceae > JBBRUM01. The sequence continues at coordinate 9,399 of JBBRUM010000101.1, forward strand.
AAAGCCCTTCAAGCCCAGGGCTACGCCGTCGAAGCCGAAGACGTCTACCTCCCCGGCAAGCTCGACCGCATCGAAAAGTACACCATCACCGTTAAGTTCGCCGACGACCTCAAACAAGAAGTCAAAGTCTGGGTCTCCCCCGACCCCGAATCCAGAACCCTCATTGAAGAGTCCCGCAAAGCCGCCCAACGCGCCACCGCCGCCGCCGAAAAATCCTCCGAAGAAGAATAACCCCCCCACCCACTCCTCCCCCAGGCATGCTCACTTCAGTGAGCATCCACCCCCACTCCAACAAAGAACTTACCAACAGGCCCGGGCCCCCGCCCGGGCCTCTCTTGTTGATACCCTGTCGCCCCACCCCCCCAAACAACCC
>JBBRUM010000102.1:0-9766 GCA_038247815.1 Tepidisphaerales bacterium
AGGTCACAAGGACGTTCCACAGATCATCAGCGTGGACGGGGTGCCACACTTCGCCGCGCACACCTCAGCCTCTCACGTCGCAGAGCGGGTCGCCCTGACGGCCGAGCTGGCGTCGCGTCAGAAATTCGCACTCGCCCCGTCACACGCCATTGCCCTGCTGCAGTCCTACCGGCGGCAGGTGAAGGATCAGATCAACCATGTCGCGTTCAATCCCGGCCCGGCCGAGTTCTGCCTTCCTCTTACAGCACTGGGTGGAGCGTGACACTTATCGCGACGATTGCAGTCCGAACTCCTTGATCTTGCGATAAATGGTCGCCGTCGACATCCCCAGTTTGGATGCAGCCGACTGGGCCGAACCTTGGCACGCTGCCAGCGCGTGCTCGATGGCGCGACGCTCCAGCTCGGCGAGCGGCACGATACTCTCTGGCGAAGGAGAGACGTCGCTCTCCGCCCGCGCAACCACCGTTGTCCGAACCGCCGGCCGCACCAGCGTTTGCAAGGGTTTTACGCTCACCGTGGGTGGGGCATGCCCGGTGATCTCCAGCGGGAGCATCGATCTCGACAGGTGTGGACCCTCGTTGAGGATCACCATCCGCTCGATGAGATGCCGAAGCTCGCGGACGTTCCCCGGCCAGTTGAAGCTCTGCAGCGCTAGCAGCGCCTCGTCATCGATTCCCGCGAAGTTTCTCTTGTGGGTCATTGAGAACTCGCCGAGACAGTGCGCCGCAATGAGCGCGACGTCGCCGACGCGTTCGCGGAGGGGGGGCAGGGCGATGGGGACCACGTTAAGCCGGTAGTAAAGGTCGGCGCGGAGGCGGCCGTTTCGCACTTCGTCGAGGGGGTCGCGGTTGGTGGCGGAGACGATGCGGATGTCGGCTGAGATGTCCTCGTTGCCGCCGACGCGGCGGAGTGTGCGTTCTTGGATGAACCGGAGGAGCTTTGCTTGGAGTTCGAGGGGCATTTCGCCGATTTCGTCGAGGAACAGGGTGCCGCCCATGGCTTCCTCGACGGCGCCGATGCGTCGGCGGTCGGCGCCGGTGAAGGCGCCTTTTTCGTGGCCGAAGAGCGTGGCTTCGACGAGTTCCTTGGGCAGCGCGGCCATGTTCAGGGGGACGAAAGGTTTGGCCGCCCTGCCGCTGCGGCGGTGGATGGCGCGGGCGACGAGTTCCTTTCCGGTGCCGGTTTCGCCGGTGATCATCACGGTCACGTCGGCTGGGGCGATGTTCTGGATCGCGCGGAACACGGTGCGCATCAATGGAGAAACGCCCAAGAGCCCCTCGTACACCGAATCGCACTGACCCTCGGTCTCGAGCTCGTGCACGCGGTCGAGCAGTCGGTGGTGGACCGCGCCGCGAGCGACTGTGGCGATCAGGCGGGTTTCATCCAGCGGCTTGGTGAGGAAGTCGAACGCCCCGCCTCGGATCGCCCGTACGGCCAGGTCGGTCGACACGGTCGCGGTGACCAGTACGACCGGGATCGTCGGACACGCGCCGCGGAGGGTTTGTAGGATCGCCAGTCCGTCTTGGTCGCCGAGTTGCCAGTCGAGCAGGACGACGTCGATGTCGCCCTCGAGGAGTCGCTCCTCCAAGCCGTCGGCTGACGTGAGAATTTGGACCTGATGTCGCTGGTTTCGAAGGAGTAACGCGACGAGCTCGCAAAACATGGGGTCGTCGTCGACGACGAGGACTCTGGCGCGGTCTTCCATGGGACTCCAGCTAAATGACGACGTCGCCATGTCGAGAGGAGGTAGAAATCGGCGATCCAGAGTGCTGTTGGCCGCGCGAATTTACGGTGCAGTCGAATTTCCGTCCGGTACGATGGTTGTTACGAGGAGGGCGCGGCTCCCGCCGACCGCCGGTGGTCCGGTTTCGAAACGAGTGGCCGAAAGAGAATGACCAACCACTCGCGTTTTGAGAATTGCACCGTCTCATTTTGATACTCATCGTCATTTTGGAGTGCTTCATGTACGGATTGGTAAACAAAGCCCTGAGAGACTTGGTGATCGCCGGGTTCGGGCAGGCTACTTGGGACGAGATTCGTCAGCGGGCGGGGGTGGAAACGGACATTTTTATCGGAAGTGAGGGGTATGACGACGCCATTACTTACAATCTGGTGGGAGCTGCTTCGGAGGTGACGGGTAAGTCGGCGTCGGAGCTTCTGCATGCGTTCGGGGAACACTGGGTGCTAAAGACCGCAAGGGATGGATATGGCGGTTTGATGGATACGAGCGGAAGGAATTTCGTCGAGTTCTTGACGAATCTCCCAAATCTCCATCGGAGGGTGGGTCTGATCTTCCCGAAACTTCAGCCGCCGCGATTTGAGGTTACCGATGCGACGGACAGCAGTCTCTTGCTGCACTACCGAACGCACCGACCGGGGCTGAGCGATTTTGTCGTCGGCTTGCTCAGCGGGTTGGGGAAGATGTTTGATACAGAAGTGAAGGTGACGCAGACGGAGTTTAAGTCTGCCGGGGCGGATCACGATGTGTTTTTGGTGGAGTGGGTGAACAAGGCTGGAGCGACATCGGCGACGTCGGTGGCGGGGCTATGACGAGTGGGAGGGATTCCAGTTTGGGTGCGCTTTCGCCGGTGCTACTGACCGAGGCGTTTCCGTTTCACTTTGTGATCGGGGAGACTCTTAAGTTGGAGGAAGTGGGGAGGTCGCTGGCGAAGATCGTGCCCGAGGCGCGGCGTGGGGTGGTGTTCGGGGCGCTGTTTCGGTTGGGGGCGTATGAGCCCGACGCGACGTTCGCGACGTTGACGGCGGACCCGAACCGGCTGGTGGTGTTCGACACGGTGGACGAGCGGGTGCGACTGCGGGGGCAGTTTGTGAGGTTGGACGGGCGGTCGGCGGTGTTTTTGGGGTCGCCGTGGATGACGTCGATCGACCAAGTGAGCGCGTTGGGTTTGCAGATGTCGGACTTTGCGGTGCACGATCCGATTCTGGACTTTCTCCAGGCGGTGCAACACACGCACATGACGTTGTCGGATGTTCGGCAGTTGGCGGATCAGTTGACGCGGCAGAACAGTGCGCTCAGGGAGACGCAGACGATGCTGCGTGCGCAGCAGGCGGAGACTCGGAAGCTGGCGATGGTGGCGGCGCGGTCGGATAACGCAGTGATTCTGACGGACGCCCGAGGGTGCGTGCAGTGGGTGAATGCGGGGTTCACACGGTTGACGGGTTACGAGTTGCAGGAGGTGTTGGGGAAGACGCCGGGGTCGATGCTTCAGGGTCCGCGGACGGACGCGGAGACGGTGGGGCGGATTCGGCGGGATCTGGCGTCGGGGCGGGGGTTCACGGCTGAGCTGGTCAATTACGCCAAGTCCGGGCGGGAGTACTGGGTTCACTTCGAGGTTCAGCCGATCAGCGAGGACGGTGTGCTGACGGGATATATGGCGATCGAGAGCGACACGACGGAGCTTCGGGAGAGGCAGGACCGGGCTGACCGACTTGCGAAGCTCAACGAGATCAGTCGGGAGGTGATTTCGTCATTTTTGAAACAGGACGACCTGAGCAATTCGATCCACTTGATTTTGGAGCGGGTGGGCCGGTTTTTGAATGTATCGCGGTCGTATCTTTTCCGGTACCGGGAGCGGGGGGATGTGCTGTTCAACACGCACGAGTGGTGCGCGCCGGAAGTGGTGCCGCAGAGGGACCAGTTGCAGAACCTACCGAGTTCGATGTTTCCGTGGTGGACGGAGGAGCTTCGGACGGAGGGGATCATCATGGCGAATGACGTGGAGCGGTCGGCGTTGCCGGCTGAGGTTAAGGAGATCTTGGATCCGCAGGAAATCAAGGCGATTTTGGTGCTGCCGATCTTCATCGGCGACCGGTTGGAGGGGTTCATCGGGTTTGACGAGACACGCGGGCCGAGGGCCTGGCTGGACGAAGAGGTGGTGATTCTCCGGACGATGGTGGAGAGTTTGTCGAGGTCGATCGAGCGTCGGGTGGCGTCGCGGAAATTGCAGGCGACGGCTGAGCAGCTCGAGGCGGCGCTCGAGCGGGCGGAACGGGCGAGCAACTACAAGAGCGAGTTTCTCGCGAACATGAGCCACGAGATCCGGACGCCGATGACGGCGATCGTGGGGTACTCGGAGATGCTGGTGAGGCCGAAGCAGTCGGAGAGCGACCACCGCGAGTGGGCTAAGCAGATCCACCGGAGTAGTGAGCACCTTTTGTCGATCCTCAACGACATCCTGGACCTGTCGAAGATCGAGGCGGGGAAGTTGGAGCTTTCGACGCAATCCTGCCAACCGTTTTCGGTGATTGAACAGGTACGGGGGTTGATGCAGCCCACCGCGCAGGAGAAACTGCTGGCGATCCGGACCGTGTATGACGGCCCCCAGCCGAAGTCGATCCAGACGGACGCGGTGCGACTGAGGCAGATCATCCTGAATCTGGTGAGCAACGCGATCAAGTTCACGGACAGGGGGTCGGTGACGATCCGGTCGAGGGTGGTGGAATCGGCGGCGGGGGCGAGGTTTTCGATTCGGGTAGAGGACACGGGGATCGGGATTCCGGCGGACAAGGTGGAGGTAATTTTTTCACCGTTCGTGCAGCTCAACGTAGGGAACACGCGGAAGTATGGGGGCACGGGGCTGGGGCTGGACATCTGTGCGCGACTGGCGCGGCTGCTCGGGGGTACGTTGACGGTGGAATCGACGGTGGGTGTGGGGAGTGTGTTCGCGTTGGAGTTGCCTCTGGCTGCCGGGGACGCGGTGGAGTGTGTGGCGGTGGAGGAGCTGCACCAAGTGGCACCGACGGTGCGACAGGTTCCGCCGCCGGCGCTGGGTGGGCGGAGCGTGCTAATCGTGGACGACAACCCGGATAACCGCCGGATCATCGACTTTCTCCTGCGGGACACGGGTGCGACGACGTTGCTGGCGGTCAACGGATTTGAGGCGCTTCGGCAGATAGAGCGGGCGGGGGACGCGGGGAATGTGATTGACCTGATCCTGATGGATATGCACATGCCGGTGATGGACGGGTATGAGGCGGCGACGGAGTTGAAGCGGCGTGGGGTGGGGATTCCGGTGGTGGCGTTGACTGCTGCGGCGATGGCGGGGGACGAGAAGCGGTGCCTGGCTGCGGGTTGCGACGCGTTTGTACCCAAGCCGGTGGTGCCGGGGGAGCTGTATCGGACGATCTCGTCGCTGCTATCGGGTCCGGCAACGCGGGCGAAGGCTCAGGGGGCGGCGAAGGCGCAGGAAGCTGCGAAGGTGCCGCAGGCGTTCAACGACCCGGCGTTTAACGAGCTGGTGAAGAAGTATTTGCGGAACCTGCGCGTGATGTCGGTGCAGTTGGAGGATGCGGCGCGGGCGGGGGACGTGGTGACGGCGCGAAGTTTGGTGCACCGGCTAGCCGGGACGGGGACGAACTTCGGATTCCCAGCCATCACGTCGGCGGCGAGGCAATGCGAGGCGCAACTGGCGGAGGCGGGGGTGACGGAACTTCGGGCGGTGTTGGCGCCGGTGCTTGCATCGGTGGAAGAGGCGGTGCGGTCGGAGGGATCGAAATGAGAGGGTGGGTCTCAATTTGAGAGGTTGGGCGAGGGCGGGCTGGGGTGAGGGGTGATGATACGGGGCGGTATAGGCGTTAGGACCTGCGCAAACGGGTGGGCACGGGGTTTGCGAGGGGGGCCCGCCATGCTCCGTAAAGGAAAGTTCGTATCAGAAGTGGTTCTGGTCGCCGGAGCGCAGGTCGGGGGGCAGGCGGCAAACCTCGCGCGGAACATCTTGCTGGCCCGGCTGCTCGGGCCGGCGGAGATGGGGATCGCTGCGATGCTGGGGCTGGCGATGACGCTGCTGGAGATGATCAGCGACGTTGCAGCCGAGGAGATGCTGGTGACCGGCGAGCGCGCCGACGACGCGTCGCTGCAGTCGACACTGCACGGGTTGCGGGTCATTCGGTGCGCGGCGATCGGGATGGTGTTCTTGGCAGCGTCGCCGCTGATCGTGGGGTGGTTTGGGTTGCCGGGGGATCCAATGAGCATTGCGTTGTGCACGGTGGTGCTGCTGGTGCGGGGGTTTGCGCACTCGGACATTGATCGATTCATCCGCGAGCGGCGGTTCGGGCCGTATGCGGCGGTTCAGTTGGTGCCTCAGTGCGTGGCGCTGGCGGCGGCGTATCCGGCTGCGAAGTACTTTGGTGATTACCGCGCGGTGCTGGCGCTGCTGCTGGCGCACGGGATGACGGCGATTGCGATTTCGCACCTGGTGGCGACGCGGGCGTATCGCGTGGGGCTGGACCGAAAGTGGCTGCCGGGTGTGTGGAAGTTTGGGGGGCCGATTCTGGCGAACGGGTTTCTGCTGTTCGCGGTGTTTCAGGGGGACCGGTTCATCGTCGGGACGTTTTACGATCCGGTGGACATGGGAATCTTCGTAACGGCGTTGGGTTTGGCGTTGGTTCCGGCGTTGCTGATGGCGCGGATCAATGCGACGCTACTGCTGCCGCGGCTGGCGTCGCGGCGGGACTCGGCTGGGGGATTGGCCGCGGGGTGGGGGGCGACGTGTGCTGTGCTGGGGGTGCTGTGCGTGGGGATGGCGGTGGGGTTTGTGCTGGCGGGGCCGTGGCTTTTGCCGCTGGTTTATGGGAGCGCGTTTGCGGCGGGGGCGGCGCTGATCGGAGTGATCGGGGTGGGGCAGGGGCTGTTTCTTCTGCGGGACAGCCAGAACGTAGTGGCGATGGCGCGGAATGACACGCGGCATCCGCTGCTGGGTAACGCGATTCGGTTGGGGGCGATACCGGTGTCGGCGTGGATCGCATCTAGGGGCGGGTCACTGGTGGCGGTGGCGTGGGTGATGGTTTTGGCGGAGTACGTGAGCCTGGTGGTGTCGTCGGCGCGGCTTGAGCGGGTCCACGGGATGAGGATGGGGGATTCGGTGGTTGCCGGGACGGCGGTACTGGTGGCGGGGATAGGGGGCACGCTGGTGATGGCGGGGCATGGGTGGGTGGGTGGGTGTGCGGTTGTTGCGGCGGCGGGCGTGGTGGGGGTGCGGGCATGGCGGCGCGTGGGGTTGGTGGGGCGCAGGTCCAATGGGGTTGTCGCGGGAGTTGGGGGGGTGGCGGCGTGAGCACGGTGCCGATGCAACTGGAAGCGGACTTTGGGGGTGAGGCGTTCAGGGGTGGGATGCTCGCGGCGGCGCGGCGGGCGCCACTGGCGGCGCTGCTGTTTGTGGTATTGCTGACGATGCCCCCCGAGACTTCGGTGAAGCTCGGGGAGTTGCGGATTTCGCCGTATAGGTGGGTGCTGCTGGCGACGCTGCCGGGGGCGTTGTACGCGTTGCTGCTGACGCGGCGGGAGAAGCTGACGCTGGTGGACATGCTGGTGGGCGCGCACGCGGTGTGGGTGGTGGTGGCGATTTGGGCGGTGCACGATGCTGGGAAGGCGGCTGCGTCGGGGGGGATTTATGTGGTGGAGTCAATGGGGGCGTTTTTGCTGGCGCGGATGCACATTCGGACGGCGGAGCAGTTTCGGTCGGTGGTGGGGGTGCTGGCGGTGTGCGTGCTGGCGGTGATGTGCGCGAGTATTCCGGAGATGTTGACGGGGACGCACTACGCCAGGGACTTCGCGCGGTCGATACTGGGGGGAGCGCCGCCGGAGGAGATGAGCAAACGGCTGGGGCTCACGCGTGCGTACGGGCCATTTGAGCATCCGATTCTGTACGGGATTTTCTGTGCGGCGAGCATCGGACTAACGCGGGTGGCGTTTCCGGCGGCGCGCGGGTTTGGAGTGTGGCCGGCGGTTCGGACGGGGCTGCTGTTTTTGGCGACGTTCGCGTCGGTTAGCTCGGGGGCGATGGCGGTGGCGGTGATTCAGCTGGCGATGATCGCCTGGGAGCGGGCGACGGGGCGGCTGAGGGGGAAGTGGTGGGTGCTGGCGGCGGTTTGCCTTGCGGGGGTGATGGCGGTGAGCGCGACGTCGAGTCGGTCGCCGGTGGCGGTGTTGATCACGACGCTGTCACTGAGCCCGGAGACGGGGTACATGCGGATGGAGATCTTCAACTACGGTTCGGCGGAGGTGGTGCGGAACCCGTGGCGGGGGATCGGATTCAACGACTGGGAGCGGCCGGACTGGATGCCGGACACGGGGAGCGTGGATAATTTTTGGCTGCTGACGGCGATGCGATTCGGGCTTCCGGCGCTGATTTTCCTGGCGGTGGCGATGGGTGTGGTGGTGTTCCGGGCGGGTCGGGCGGGCTTGGACGGGGAAACCGGTCGGTTGAGGTCGGCGGTGCTGATTGCGCTGGTGGGGATTGGCTTGGCGGGGTGCACGGTGCACTTTTGGAACGCTCTATTTTCACTGTTCTTCTTCCTGCTCGGGTCGGCCGCATGGACGTGGCGGAACGATATCGATTCGCTAACAAACGGCGAGGAAAAATGATTGATTTATCCATTGTCATTGTCAGTTACAATACGCTGCGGCTCACGCGGGAGTGCATCGATTCGACGCTACGCGGGCTGGGCAAGTTGTCCGCGGAGGTCATTGTCGTTGACAACCACTCGACGGACGGATCCGTGGAGATGATTCTGGGGGAGTTTCCTTCGGTTCGGCTGATCGAGAACGCGACCAACGCGGGGTTTGCGGCGGCGAACAACCAGGCGTTGCGGGTGGCGGTCGGGCGGCACTTGCTGCTCCTGAACTCGGATACGGTGGTGCTGGGCGATGTGCTGGATAAGTCTGTGGAGTACATGGACGGGAATCCGGGGGTGGCTGTGATGGGGTGCCGGGTGCTCAATGGGGACGGAAGCCTGCAGCACACGTGTTCGATGTTTCCGTCTCCATTGAATCTGGGGCTGATGACGCTGGGGGTGGACCGGCTGGGCTGGCCGGCTTGGTTGAATCGGTATCGGATGACGCATTGGGACAGGCGGGAGGAGCGGGAGGTGGAGGTGGTGACGGGGTGCTATATGCTGATTCGGCGGGAGGCGCTCGAGGAGGTGGGCGGGCTGGACGAGGGGTTCTTTTTTTACGGCGAGGAGACGGACTGGTGCCGGCGGTGCGGCGACGCGGGGTGGGGCGTGCGATTTGCGCCGGTGGGGGAGATCGTGCACTACGGGAGCGGGAGCTGCCGGAGCCTGAACTACCGGCGGGACCTGCTGCTGAGTCGGGGTCTGATAGGGGTAAACCGAAAGCACGGGGGCGTGGTTGCGGGGGCGGCGACGTGGGTGGTGCTGCTGGTCTTCAACGTTTCGCGGTGTGTGGGGTATGCGGCGCGGTGCGCGGTGCGCGGAGGCTGGGCCGGCAGCGGAGGAGGGCGGGTCTCACACTTCGCTCGGGTTTCGATGTCGTTTCACACGGTTTGGGGTCGCGGGACGGCTGGGGGGTTGTAGTGAAAAAGCGGAGCATTGTCATTCTGGCACCATATGTGAATGGCGGCGATGTGGGCGAGAGTTGGAGTAATTTTCAGTGGGTCGCGGGGCTGTCGGAGCACCACCATGTGACACTGCTTTGCCAGCGGCGGCGCGGACAGGGACCGATCGGGCCCACACTGCCGCGGACTCGGGTGATCGAGTGGAGCGACCCACCGGCGTTGCGGCGCTTCGAGCGGTTCGACAGCATGCTCAAGCCCGGGCTCTTGGCGTACTTCTTCCGGGCCCGGCGGTGGCTACTGGCCGCAGCCGGCGCGGGTGAACCCATCGACTTGGTTCACCAACTCGCGCCATTGGCGATGCGATACCCGACACCCGCGCTGGGGACGGGGTTGCCGTATGTGATTGGGCCGGTCGGGGGGAGTTTGGAGACGCCGAGGGAGTTCGCGGAGGA
>JBBRUM010000103.1:0-9760 GCA_038247815.1 Tepidisphaerales bacterium
ACCCCGGGCCCCGCCTCGAGAAAGCCAGCGGGCGAAGAATCCGCGCGCCCGCTCGGGAACGACGCCGGGCTCGAGTCGCATCGCAAGTTGCATGAGGCACGCGCTGGCGGGGCATCGCGGGTCGTGCACCACGACGGGGGTGCGACGGCGGACGGCGGCCCCGACCGCCTCGTCGGCCACGACGTGCCCGGCATCGAGGACGTTGACGCCGAGAAATTGCCGGGCGACCTTGGCGACGCGCTCGTAGACCGCGCGGGCCTCTTCGCGGGACTTCGCCTGGTTGACCAGCAGGGAGATCTTTCGCTCGGCGGTCGGGCCGGGCTGGCTGGGGGCGATGCTCTTGATCATCGCGTAGGCGTCTGTGATGGCGGTCGGCTCGGGGGTCGTCACGACCAGAATATTGTCCGCACTGCGGCAGAAGCCCAGGACGTTGGCGGAGATTCCAGCGCCGGTGTCGATGAGGACGACGTCGGTGTTGGCTTCGAGTTCGGCGAGGCCGTCGGTTAGAAGCTTTCGCCCGCCCTCGTCGAGGTCTGCCATGCGGGCCAGACCCGAAGCTCCGCCGACGAGATCGAACCCCGCGCCCCGCTCGCCCCCAGCGCCTCCAAGCGGAACGCGGACGACCACTTCGCGGAGGGTCTTTCTTCGCGCCACCACGTGGGACAAGTTGAACGGCACCTCGACGTTGCACAGAACATCCGCATTGGCAAGACCCAGATCCGCGTCGACGAGCAGGACGCGTTTCCCGGCGGCAGCGAATCGCACCGCGAGGTTCACGGCGACGTTGCTTTTTCCGACGCCGCCCTTGCCCGAGGTGACGGCGATGACCGAGGCGCGTGATCCGACGGGGGGTCGGGGCGACTTGGCTGCTGTGGCGCGGTGGGGTGCCCCGAGCGCGTGCGTGGCGGAGGGGCTGGGCAGTCCCCAGGGTGGGGTGTCGTTGCGAACCCCGATGGCCGAGTCTCGGAGGTTCGATGCCCCCTGGGCGAGTCGCCGTAGGGCCGTTGCTTGGTCTGGCATTGAAGTCACTTTACCCCCCCCGCCGCTTCGATGCGCGCCTCGGACGGGTTTCGCGACACCTGAGCCGATTTTTGCGCGACGGGACCCGAAACACGAGCGTCGTCGTTTCCGAGAACGCCACCGACGTCGGACCGCCCCAAAATCATCTTCGCGAGTCGGCCGCCTCGGAAAACTTCGATGTCGTAGGGGACGTCTTGTCCGGTGGTGAGGTAGCTGATCGACTTGCCGACCTGTCGGGCGACATTCAGAACCAAACCCACGGTGGCGGCTTCATCGACTTTGGTAAACAGGATCCGATCCACCCGTACCTTGGAGAAAGCGGCCACGGCGAGGTCAACACTGCGCGGGTCGGAGGTGGCGGAGAGAACGAGGTGGACCTCGTCGGGGGCCGCGGCTTCGAGAAAGCGTTTGAGCTCGGAGAGCTTCATCGAGTCGGTGGGGGAGCGGCCGGCGGTGTCGATCAGGATGTAATCCATTTCGGCCAAGGCAACGATGGCGGTTTTCATCTCTTCCGGCGAATTCACCACGCTCAAGGGCGAGCCGATGATGTCCGAGTAGCGCCGCAATTGGTCGACGGCGGCGATCCGGTAGGTGTCCATTGTGATCATGCCGACCTTTTTGCCCTCGCGGAGCTGGAGCTCGGCTGCGAGCTTGGCGAGGGTGGTGGTTTTCCCGACGCCGGTGGGGCCGATGAGGGCGACGACGTGCGGCCCGACGGATTTGGTGCGGCGGATGGGGCCACCGGCGGGGAGCAATCTCTCCAACTGTTCGGCCACTTTCTCGCGGACGAAGGACTCATTTTTGAGGTATCCGGCGGGCACTTGGAGGCGGACGGATTTGATGATGTCTTCGGCGAGCTCGGCTGCGACTTGGTTTTCGATGAGTTGGCGGTAGTGGGAGTACAACTCTTCGGGCACGGGGGCGGGGGCACCTTGGGCGGCACCATTCCCCCAGCCGATATTGGAGTTTTTCCGAACGTGGTTGACGAGTTCCCGCAGTTCGGACTTGAGACCGGACATTTCCTCGGTGACCAGCTTGACCATGACGCCGGTCATTTCCGGAGAGGTGGCAAAGGTTCGCGGGGGGGCGGACAAGGCTCCGGGGGCGGAAAAGCCTGCGGGGGTGGGAAAGCCTGCGGGGGTGGGAAAGGCTCTGGGGGTGGGAAAGGCCGTGGGGGTCGGGGGGGCGGTTTTGTTGGAACTGGCGTAAGGTGCGGCGGCGGGGCTCATCAAGCCCGCGACGGTGGAGTTGCGTGCGTAGGCGGCAGCACCGTGGTTGCCGACTAGCGCGGAGGGGGGTTTCTTGGGGGCGTCTTGGGCGGGCTTGGATTCGTTCGGGCGGCGGCGGCGGTGTTCGCCGGTGCCGGGGCCGGCGGTGACTTCCACGACTTCGCGTTTGCGGAGCCCGAACCATTCGCGCCGTTGCATGCTTCGGGTGTGGAGGATCACGGCGTCGTGCCCGAGCACGCGCTTCACCTGCGTGAGCGCTTCGGCCATGGTGGGTGCGGTGAAAGTCTGAAGGCCCATGGGATCCGTCCCGTGCTTTCCGCGTTAGTCCATTAACGCGTCGACTGTTCCACGAAAACTAAAAATTCCGATTCAGCTGACGATGTGTACTTGGAGCTGGCTTTTATCGCGTCGCCAATTTCCTTGTTCCGATAATCTATCCACTTACTCCCGCCATTGCCACTGCCTCGACGGAAACTCCGGACGGAATTTCGTTGTACGCGAGAACCGCGACCTGCGGCATGGCTGATTCGAGCATTTTTCTGACCGCGCTCCGCACGACCGGCGAGCAGAGCACGACGCCGGGGCGACCCGTGCCCGTGAGTTCCTGCATCCGCTCGGCGATGCGTGCGACGATTTGTTGCGCCGTCTTGGGCGGGAGCGTGTTGGTCGTGCCCCGCTCGCCGCGGTCGATGTGCTGGTTGACCACATCCTCCAGTGTCGGGTCGAGCGTGATACACCACATCTTGTCGGTCTCATCGACGTACTGCTTGCAGATCGTGCGACCGAGGGCGTTTCGCACGTAGTCGGTCATCACTTCGATGTCTTTGGTTCGCAGGGAGCAGTCGCCGCAGGCTTCGAGGATGGTTTCGAGGTCGCGGATGGGGACGCGTTCGCGGAGGAGGTTTTGCAGGACTTTTTGGAGCTCGGTCGGTTTGACCATGGTGGGCACGACTTCCTCGACGAGCGCCGGGAGGCGCTGCTTGAGGTTCTCGATGAGGTTCTTCACCTCCTGCCGCGTGAGCAGTTCGTGCGCATGCGACTTTACGACTTCGGTAAGGTGGGTGACGAGGACGGCCGGGGCCTCGACGACGGTGTAGTTCATCACCTCGGCTTGGTGCTTCTGGGGTTCGGTGATCCAGTAAGCGGGTAACCCGAATGCCGGTTCCGTGCCGAGCGTGCCTCCGGGGATCGGCCCGGTGACCGCCCCGTTGTCCATGGCGAGGAACTGCTCGGGGTATGTCACGCCCTTGGCGACGGTTTGCCCCTTGATTTTCACCGCGTAGTCGTTGGGGCCCAGCATCATCGAATCGCGGATGCGGATCGGCGGCACGATGATCCCAAGGTCGACGGCGATCTGCCGCCGCACCAGCGAAATCCGGTCCAGCAGGTCGCCGCCCTTCCTGGCGTCGACCAGCCGCACAAGTCCATAGCCGACCTCGAGCTCCATGGTGTCCAGCTCGAGCAATTTTTCCGTCTTCTCGGGATCCTTCTTGCCCAGCTTCTCCCGGTCGGACCGAACTTTATCGGTCTGAATCTTTGTTTCCTTCTTCGTAAGCACATACGCCAACCACCCGCAGATCGTCGCTATGAACAGCAGCGGCACCGGCGGCAGCCCCGTTACCGTGAGGAACATCAGAAACCCCGCCGCGACAATCAGCGCGTTGGGCGAGCCGAAAAGCTGGCCGGCGAGTTCCTCGCCCAGGTCCTTCTTGTCGCTGGCCCGCGTCACGATCAAACCCGCCGCCAGCGAAGTGATGAACGCCGGCACCTGCGACACCAGCCCGTCGCCGATCGTCAGAATGGTGTACAGACGCATCGTCTCGCCGATCTCCCAACCGTGCTCGACCATCCCGACGTAAATCCCGCCCAGAATGTTGACGATGGTGATGATCACCGCCGCAATCGCGTCCCCCCGGACGAACTTTGAGGCACCGTCCATCGCACCGTAAAAGTCCGCCTGACGCGACACGTCCTCGCGACGCTGTCGGGCTTCCTGCTCGTTGATGATTCCGGCGTTGAGGTCGGCGTCGATGGCCATCTGCTTGCCGGGCATCGCGTCCAACGTAAACCGCGCCGCGACTTCGGATATCCGGCCGCCACCCTTGGTAATCACGACAAACTGAATGACGAAAATGATCAGAAAGATGATCACGCCCACCGCCAGGCTCCCGGCGGTGACGAAGTTGGCGAAGGTCATCACGACCTCCCCCGCCGCCGACATCGCCTGCGCCACCGTCTTGCCACCCTCGCCGGCCGTCAAAATCAGCCGAGTCGTCGCCACGTTCAACACCAGCCGGAACAGCGTCACCGCCAGCAGCAGCGACGGAAACACCGCGAAATCCAGCGGCGACTTCACATAAATCGTCGTCACCAGGATGAGCACGCTGAGCGTGATGTTGATGATCAGCAGAAGGTCGAGCACCGGCGTGGGCAGCGGAATCAGGATCACCAGCAGCAGCCCCATGAGCGCAACCGGCAGCACCATGCCACGGTGCTTGGTCACCTTGCGCATCCACCACGAACTCTCCGCCGCCGCTACCGTCATCGCTCGCCATTTCCCTTCGCGTCACTAAACCCGCGCGCCGGCGCGCCCGTTCCTCAGTTTCCCGGTCAGCTCGTACACGTACGCCAGAATCTCAGCCACCGCCGAGTAGAACTCCTCCGGAATCTCCCGCCCCACCTGAACCGTGCGGTACAGCGCCCGGGCCAGTGGCGGCCGCTCGAGGATGGGCACGCCGTTCTCGATGGCGATCCGGCGGATCTCCGCCGCGATCAATCCGCGCCCCTTGGCCACGACCTTCGGCGCACCGCCCCCCGCCGCGTCGTACTTGAGCGCGACGGCGTACTCCGTCGGGTTGGTCACCACGACATCGGCGCCCGGAACCGACTGCTTCTGGCGATCGCGCGACATCTGGGTCGCGATCTGGCGGCGGCGCGCCTTGAGCAGCGGGTCGCCCTCCATGCGCTTCATCTCGTCCCTGACCTCCTGCTTGGTCATCCGCAGGTCGCGCCCGTGTTTGAATTTTTGCCACACCCAGTCGAAGATCGACAGAATCAGCAGCACCACCGCCACCCGCAGCGCAACCGCGTACACCATCCCCGCCGCCATTCCGAACGCCTGCGTGTGGTCCAGGCGCTGCGCCGCCACGATCTCACCCAGTCGCCCGTGCACCGCCGAGTACCCCACGGCGGTAACCACCACCAGCTTGAAGATATTCATCGCGAGGCTCACCCACACCTGGGCGCCGCCCAGGATTCGCTTGACGCCCTTCAGGGGCGAGAGCGCGCTCAACTTCGGCTGAAGTCGAGCTGGCGTGGCGTACAGCCCGACCTGTATGACGTTTCCGAACATCGCGGCGGCCATGAGTCCCAGCACCAGTGGCGCCGCCGCCAGTCCGGCGAGCAGCATTGACCGGCCCGCCAGCGTCGCCGCGTTGCCCGCCTGCATGTCTCCCACCACCTTCAGGCTCAGCGCCTCTTGCATCACCTCCTTGAACGCCCCGGCGATCCCCGGCCCGAACCAACCCAGCAGAAGCACGGCCGAGAGCAGAACGATCGCGGCGGACAGGTCCGTGCTCTTTGCGACCCGTCCCTGCTCGCGGGCCTCCTCGCGCTTGCGCGGCGTGGCGGCTTCGGTCTTGTCGCCGAACTCATCCGCCATGTCGGGCTCCCCTTTCCGCGGCGAGATTGGTCGGCTGGGCCACGTGTTGTGGCGCGTCCCACCGCGTGACCCACGCCTTTTTCACGTCGTACATCGAGTCGCCAATCGCTTCGGTCATCGTTTCGTTGGTGATCACCAGCCCCGCCGCGATGACCATCAGCCCCGTCAGCGACCGCATGCTCATCCCGATACTCATCACGTTCAGCTGCGGCATGGTCTTGCTGACAAACCCCAGCGCGACGTCGGTCACCAGCATCGTCACCAGCACCGGGGCGGTGAGCTTGATGGCCAGCGCCGTGCACCCCTGCATCAACCCCCACACCAGTTCTATGCCCCCCGGCCCCATTCCGGCGGTGAACAGCGGCAGTGCGCCGAAGCTGTCCTGCAGCCCCTCCATCATCGCGTGGTGCCCCCGCAGGCCGAGAAAGATGACCAGCGTCAGCATGAACATCATGTCCGAAACCACGCTCGACGCCGCCCCGAACTGCGGGTCAAAGACCGCGCCGAGGTTGAACCCCAACTGCTGCCCGATGATGTCCCCGGCCCACTGCGCCCCGACAAACACCAGACTCATCACCAGCCCCATCGCCAGCCCGAACATCAGCTCCCCCGCCACCGCCACCGAAAGCTCGAACACCGTTCCCGGCCACGCCACAACCCCCACCGTCGGCGCAATCGCAGCCGCAATCGCCATCGCCAACATCGCCTTGACCCGTTTGGGAATCCGCCCCGAACCGAACAGCGGCGCGAAAACGAACATCGCGCCCACCCGGATCAGCACCGCCATGTACGTCGGAACATACAGCAGCGCCCACCGGATCTGCGCCTCGACCTGCGCATCCCCGATCGAACCAGCCAAATTGGAAATCCCGTCTTCCATGCTGTCTCTTCGCCGCTACGGCGATACCCCCATGAACATCGCCGTCGTAAAGTCCATCAGCTTCTGACAGATCCACGGCATGAGCACCACCGTCATCCCGAACATCGCAAGGATCTTCGGAACAAAGCTCAGCGTCTGTTCCTGGATCTGCGTCACCGCCTGCACCACCGAAACAATCACGCCCACCAGCAAGCCAATGATCAGCACCGGCCCGGCGATCACGATCGTCATCAGCAGCGCATGCCTCATTAAGTCTGTCGCCGCATCCGGTGTCATGGTCTCACATCCCGTCTGGAATCCCGCGCTTCGCCCTGCATCAACCCATCGCCGCCCGCCCTATGTCACAAACGAACCCATCAGACTTCCCGCGATCAATCGCCACCCGTCCACCAGCACGAACAACAGCAGCTTGAAAGGCAGCGAAATCAACACCGGCGGCAACATCATCATCCCCATGCTGATCAGCACCGCCGAGATCACCATGTCGATCACCAGAAACGGCAGGTAGATCTTGAACCCGATCAGAAACGCCGTCTTCAGTTCCGAAAGGATAAACGCCGGAATCAGCGACATCGTCGGGACCTCGTTCCACGTCGTCGCCGGCGGAAGTTTGGCGAAGCCCATGAAAAGGTCGACGTCGGCCTCGTTGCCCGACGCCTCGATTTGTCTGGTCATGAACCCGCGGACCGGAATCACCGCGTTCTCCAGCGCCGACTTCTGGTCGATCACGCCCGAAAGGTACGGCTGCAGCGCGGTGTCGTTGATTTGGCCGATCGTCGGCCCCATCACCACCATCGTCATGAACAGCGCCAGCCCCACCAGCACCTGATTGGGCGGCAACTGCTGCGTTCCCAAGGCCTGGCGCAGCAGTGATAGAACGATGATCATCCGCGTAAAGCAGGTCATCATCAGCAGGATGCTCGGCGCCAGACTCAGCACCGTCAGCAGCACGATCACCTGCAGCGCCGGCGAGAAATTCTCCCTCGAAGTCAGGTCCGGCAGGCGCATCCCCCCACCACTTCCGCCGCCACTCCCACCCATCCCCGGCGTCAGCTCCGGCAGCACGCCGAACATCGACGAGTCGCTCGTCCTTGACCCGCCCGCACCCGAGTCCGTCCGGTTCCCCGTCATCGACGGAACACCGCTCGTCTGCGCGCCGGCCAGCCCGGGCAGCAGCAGCACCACTCCCAGCACCCACGCCAGTGCCCACCGCAACCCGTGCGGCGTTAAAATCAGATTGTTCCTCTTTGCCGGTTCCACGCCGAGCGTCCTTTCTCGGGGCGTTCCCAATACCCGTTCACTTCCGTCACGACGCCGAAAACTGTCGTCCCAGCAGTCGCACCCGTTCAGCCAGCCCGGATAAGTCAGGCTCACCCCGCCGGGACTCCGTCCCAACGGTCGCCGCCCGCTCATCCGGTAACGATTCAAACTCACCCTCCTCCTCGGAATCCACAAACTCAACACCCCTCGCCTGAACCACCCGCGTCTGTCGACCGAACATCCCCGCAAAACCAGCGGCCTCGCCCGAACCCAACGCCTGCGCCGCAAGCTCCGCCACCTCGTCCGGGTCGGTCACCTCCGTCACCGTCGACACCGCGCCCCCGGAATCGCTCACAAGAACCAGCTTCCTCCCAACCTGCAGCAACACCAACTGCTGCCGCGGACCCATCATCGTCCTCGACAACACTCTCACACCCCGGTTCACACCCACCCCCGCGCTACGCAACCCGAACAACTTCCCCGCCCCCATCTTCATCCCCACAATCAGCCCCAACACCACGCCCAAACCAAGAATCACACGAATGGTTTCCCACGCCGCGCCGCCAAGCCGCGAACCGCCGGCCGCGTCCCCGGCCCCTGCCTCGCCCCCCTGGCCACGCACACGTCGGATTTCGCCACCCCCCACGCCCGCACCACCACCAACAGTCGTCCCCCCCGCCGCCACTTCGCTCGTCACGCTCGCCGCCTGAGTCGTCGGCCCGACCGGCTGGGTCGCCGGAATCGGCCCATGCACCTCGCCGATTGCGGCGCGCGGTTCCACGTCCCTGTAGGCCTCCGGCTGAACCGGAACCACCACCCGCGTCATCGGCACGCTGTCACCCACCGTCTGCGCGTAACCCGCCGGCGCACCGGCAGCGCCCACACACGCCAATGCGACCAGAATCTGTAACGCGGAAACTCTCACAGCACGTCGTCCCTCAACCCCGCCACAATCTCGTTGACACGCACGCAAAAATTGTCGTTGAGCACGAGCACCTCGCCCCGCGCCACAAGTCTGTCGTTGACGAAAACGTCCACCGGGTCCCCCGCCAGCTTGTCCAGCTCGACCACGCTCCCCTCCCCCAACTTCAGCACATCCTCCACCAGCATCCGCGAACGCCCGAGCTCGATCTTGACGTTGAGCTCCACGTCCCGCAGCAGGTCTATCGACGACTGTGACGCCTCGCCCGCGGCCCCCGAAAAACTCGGCAGGTCAAACCTCGGGGCAGCCGGCGCCGCCGCCTTCGCCGCGCCCTTCGTCACCTCACTGGCAGCGCTGGCGAGCATCTTTTCGATGTCGTCGTCCGTTGCCCCACCACCACCACCTCCGCCGGTCGCTTTCGCACCGGCTTGGGGGTCGTCGAACGCCGCCTGATTCAGCAACGCGTCGATCGCAGACTGGTCCATGAAGTCTTTCGACCCCGCTTCGGCAGCCGGCGCAGCACTGGGCTTGAGGTCCGCATTCGCCTGACCCATCGCCGCCAAAATAGAGGGATCCAGGTCGTCTTGACCCGTCTTGGCCGGTCCCGTCCCCTCCGGGGACGCTCCGGCTACACCCGCTGGGGGTATCGCGTCGGCCATGCTTCACCATCCTTGGTTCAGCAAATTGCTTCCACCGACCACCCGCTTCCAAGCGTGCCGTCGATGAATCTTGTCCGCACACCCTAACAACCCGGAGCGCGCTGTCAAATTAAAAACCGAATTTTACGC
>JBBRUM010000104.1:0-9752 GCA_038247815.1 Tepidisphaerales bacterium
CCACCGAAACCCTCAAAATCCAACTCGAAGCCAACATGAAAGCCTTCGTCAACGACCCCGTCCGCAACGTCTTCGACGACAAGGCAAAGACCATGAAGCTCAGTCGAATCTTCGACTGGTTCGCAGCCGATTTCGGCGGGAAAGACAAACTCCCCGACTACCTCGCCAAATACCGCCCCGGCGACTACAACGGCTGGAAAATCGAGTACCAGCAATACGACTGGACGCTCAACGAAGCGAAGTAGGAAGAGGTTGCCACGGACCGGCACGGAGAGCGACGGACAGAAAGACTGGCCATAGGAAGACGGATCGTCAAACTTGACGAAAAGTGCGTCTCGCCTCTGTTTTCGACAACACAGCCCCCTCTCCGCTTACGCAATGGCGTACCCTGAATCATCCGGCCGAAATCTGTCCCCTTTGTTGCCCGGTCCTATCCGTGTCGGTCCGCGGCCACCTTGTTACCCTGCCGCCGCCCTAATCCAGCGTTCCGAACGGCAGCCCGGCGGGCATGGCGGCGGTGCGGGCGGATTTGGTTTCGGGCGAGTGGGCTTTGCCTTGCGCGCTGGAGTCGAGGAAGCCCTGCATCAGGTCGAGCACGGACATCGCCTGATCGCCGCTGGCGCGGTGCGGCCGGCCCGTGCGGATCGCAACGGCCATGTCGGCGAGGCCGATCGACCTCCCATAGCCGGTCACGAACGCCGGAGGCACCTCGGCAAAGTCCCTGTCGCCGTTCTTGCGCAGAAAAACCGGCCCGTCGAATGTGTTGGGGTCGGGCACTTTCAGTGTGCCTTCCGTGCCCATGATGGTGATCGGGTTTTTCCCGTCGTACTGGGCGCCGAACATGACGGCGAAGCTCATGATCATGGTGCCCACCGCGCCGTTTTCGAATTCCATCGTGCCGCAGATATGGTCGGGGGTTTCGACTTTGACCTTTTTCCCGTGCTTCGGCTGGGAGGTGATCGTGCGTTCGGGGATGGCGATGCTCGCCGCGCCGGTGATGCGTTTGACCGGGCCCATCAGTTGCAGCAGGGCGGTGAGATAGTACGGTCCCATGTCGAACATCGGGCCGCCGCCGACTTCATAATAGAACTCCGGAGAGGGGTGCCAGCTCTCGTGGCCCCCGCACATCATCAGCGCGATGAAACCCACGGGCTTGCCGATGGCGCCGTCGTCAATGAGCTTGCGTGCCGTTTGGATCCCCGCGCCCATGAACGTGTCCGGCGCGCAGCCGACGCGGAGGTTCTTCGCCGCGGCGGCCGCCATCAGCTTCCACCCGTCGGCCCGGTCGATGCCCAGTGGCTTTTCGAGGTAGGTGTGCTTCCCGTTCTCCAGCGCCGCTAACGACACCGGCACGTGCGACTTGGGCACGGTCAGGTTCAAAACGATCTCGATCTCGGGGTCCTTCAGCAGTTCGTCCACTGTCAGCACGCGGGGAATGCCGAACTCGGCCGCCTTCTTTTTCGCCGCTTCGGGGAACATATCCGCACACGCAGCGATCTCCACCTGCGGGAAATTCTTCGCCATCCCGAGGTAGGCCCCGGAGATCGCCCCGCACCCAATCACGCCGATACGCACTTTGTCTGACATCTGAAACTGTCCTTTTCGTAAAGTCTCTTGTTTGGGGCGGCATACTAAACGATTACGATTCCCCGCAACAGACCGGCATTCCCCGGCGTCTCTTCCGCCTAATGTCGAGTGTTCGATCCATCGGAGCCGTTGCCATGTGGCCAAAATCCGCGACAAAGTTCCTCGCCGTCAGTCTCCTGCTCGCCTCCGCCGCGTCGGCCGACGTGCTCACCAAGACCGACGGCACCCGACTCGAGGGCGACGTCAAACGCGAGGGCGAGGTGTGGGTCGTCACCCAAGCCGATGGCGCCCGCGTCACCGTCAAACCCTCCGAAGTTCGAGGCATCGAGCTCACCGGCAAGCCCGGCGCCGCCGCCGAAGCCGGCCTGGCCTCCCTCCGCCGCTCGGCTGAGACGCAAACCGACCCCGCCCGAATGGTCGAGCGATACAAACAGTTCCTCGAAATGAACAAGGGCACCCGCGCCGCCGAGGAAGCCGCCCTCGACCTGGGAGTCTGGGAATCCCGCCTGGCCAGGGGAATGAAAAAAATCGGCGACGATTGGGTCTCCGCCGAGGAAGCTGAAACGCTCCGCGCCGGCGCCACCGACATCGCCCTCCGCGCCATCACAGACCTCCGCGAATCCCGCCTCGCCGCAGCCGAGGACGCCATCGCCCAAGCCCTCGCCGCAGACCCCACCAACCCCACCGCACTCTACCTCCGAGGCGTCGTACTCTATCGACAGGAAAAGCTCCTCGACGCACGCAAAGCCTTCGAAGCATCCCTCGACCAAGCCCCGGGACACGGCCCCACCCTCGGAAACCTCGCCGTCACCGCCTCCCGCCTCAGCCAGTGGGGCGTCGCCCTCGCCAACTACGACCAAGCCCTTATCGCCATGCCCCTCGAACGCGGCTTGCTCAACAACATCGCCGAAGCCCTCCAAACCCTCCCCGATACGCAGAAAAACTCCCTCGCCGCCAAACGCGTCCAGCGAAAGTTCGACGAGCAGGATACCCTCCTCGCCCAACGTCTGGCGCAACTCGCGCCCCCGGCTGGGCCCCTCTTCCGGTGGGGCGCCACCTGGGTCAACCAAGCCCAGCTCGACGAAGTCAAAGCCGCCGAAGCCAAGAACAAAGCCCAGCTCGACCAACTCGCCGGCCAGTATGACCAGCTCGCCCGCCGCCTCGACGCCATCGACAACATGGTCCGGCAGAACACCGAAGACATGCGCCGATACGAAGCGCAGTCCTTCGGGTCGGACGCCAACGGCAACCCCGTCCGCCTCCCCCTCCCGCAGATCTACCACACCCTCCGCCAGCAAACCGAAACCCTCCGCTTCGAGCGCGTCCAAGTCGAATCCCAGCAGAGGCAACTCCGCAACAGCGCCCGCGACATCCAAAAACAAAGCCCTGTCCCCAAATATACGGGCATCCAGCAGATTTACGCCGCCGAAGCCGCCCCCGTCGTCAAGCGCCCCACCACCCGGCCATGACGTCCCGGCGCAATCCGCGTGACAATCCGGTGCTACCCGCGTGACAATCCGTCGCACGCCCATGACAAAAGGGCGGGCTCCCGCGACAATGCGGCCATGTCCCTGCCCGATCGCACGCTGGCCCTGGGCGAACCGCAGATCGTCCTGAAGTGGCTTACCCGCCTCCGATGGCTGGCCGCCGTCGGCCAGGTCGCAGCCGTTGTCGTCGCGATGGTGCTGCTCAAGCTCCCGCTGGCCGCCGCGCCAATCGCTTTTGTCATCGGCGTTACCGTGGTGACCAACGCGATTCTGGAGTACTGGCTTCGCTATGGCTCGGCACCGTGGTGGGCCCTTCAGACGACGGTGGTGCTCGACGTACTGCTGCTGACGGTGCTGCTTTATTTCTGCGGCGGTCCGGAGAACCCCTTCTGCATCTTGTACATCGTGCATGTGGTGATGGCTGTCGTAGCGCTGGGGTATGCGCTGACTTGGCTGATCGTCATCGAGTCGGCGGTGTGCTACGGACTGATCGTCTGGTTCCACGGACCGGTAGTGATGCAGCAGGTGTCGGACCGTGTGAACCGGATCGGCGACTGGGTGGCGCTGGTGCTGGTGGCGCTGCTGATTGCCTACTTTGTGGGCCGGATTACTGTCGCCCTGCGGAAGCGGGAGGGCGAGATTGCAACCATCCGCGAGCGGGCGGCGCGCTCGGAGATGCTGGCGAGTTTGACGACCCTGGCGGCCGGAGCAGCCCACGAGATGGGCACGCCCATGAGCACGATCGCGATAGCGTCGAAAGAACTCGAACTCGCGCTCGATCAGAGCAGCGAAATGAAAGTCTGGGCTGAGGACGCCCGACTCATCCGCAAGGAAGTGGATCGCTGCCGCAATATCTTGGAGAGGATGCGCGTCGATGTGTCGGATGAGTTGCGCCTGCGTCCGGCGCAGGTCTCGATCTCGGAATTCATCGGGTACCTCGAGCAGGATCTTGCCCCCAGCGAGTGGCAAAAGGTGCGGGCCACGGGGGTGACGGAGGAGATCGTCCGCTTGCCCAGTCGGGCGATGCGACAAGCGCTTAACGTGCTCTTGCGTAACGCGCTGGAAGTCAACCCTGCCAACGGCTTGGTCGAATTGAACGTCAGTCGTGTCGGGGGACGGATCGCGTTCGAGGTCCAAGATCACGGTCCCGGGATGGAGCCGGAAGTCGCCCGCCGGGCGGGGGAACCGTTTTTCACCACCAAACCCGTCGGCAAGGGGATGGGGATGGGGCTGTTTCTTGTCCGAATGGTGGCCGAGCAGACGAAGGGTGAGTTCGAACTACACTCCTCGAAAGGGGTGGGTACGAAGTGTATCCTCTCACTACCCCTGTCCGAACCGGTCCCCCCCGCCAGGGGAAGTTAAAGGTTGTCAGCGGGTCCGATATTGTGGAGAGTGTGGGGTATGGGAAAGTCGACGTTGCCGAGCGGAGAGAAGATTCGAATCCTTGCCGTGGACGACGACAACAGCTTTCGGGAACGGCTCGTTCGAGCTTTTGCCATGCGCGGGTTGGACGCCCACGGGGCCCACGACGCGGTGGAAGCTGTCGCCAAGGCCAAGACCCTGCGGCCACATCGCGCAGTCGTGGACATGCGCATGCCCGGCAAGACCGGTATCGAGTTGGTGAAGGAACTAACGGCGCTCGATCCGAATATTCAGGTGGTGATTTTGACGGGATACGGGTCGATCGCGTCGGCGGTCGAGGCGGTCAGGAATGGGGCGGTGGACTATTTGAACAAGCCGGTGGACACCGACCAGATCCTCGCGGTGTTCGACCGCGACGATCACGAGCACGCCGTGGCCGGTAAGGACGCGACGGAGCAGACGCCGAGTTTGGCGAGGGTGGAGTGGGAACATATTCAGCGGATTTTGTTGGACTGCGGGGGTAATATCTCGCAGGCTGCGCGGAAGTTGGGGATCCATCGCCGGAGTTTGCAGCGTAAGCTGAGCAAGTTGCCGCCCTGGATGTGAGGGAAATTACGAAGCAGGTTGAGGCGGGTAGAAAACAGTTGAGAATTTCTAATCGCTCGATTTCGCTTGCTTTTCCCGTAACACACCGATTGTTCAGCGTTTAGCGGAGTGGCGTTTTGGGCCTCGTGCGACCTAGTGCCGCACTTGGAGGCTTTGACGGGTGTAAATCCCATCGCTTAATCTAGTTGTCAGAACTCTACCTGCCGGATGCCTCTCACGGCGTTTCGGTGGCCTTCGTGACGGCAGCGAAGGTCGCATCCCGGACGGGAATGCGGTGGCGGGTCTGACAGGACGGCGCAACAGCCATGGGACAAGACACTGTATCTGACCGCGGCGGGAGCACGAAGAGATTTGTGTTTCCCCGGTGGGCGAATTACCTGCTTCCGCTATTGGTGCTCGGAACGCTCGGGGCGGGTTTGTACGTTCCGAGCTTGGTTTACGTTGGTTTTAGTCCGATGGCGACGGCCGTGGGATACGCGCCGGAGCAGCCGGTGGCGTTCAGCCACGCGGTGCACGCGGGGCAGTTGGGGATGGACTGCCGGTACTGCCACACGACGGTGGAGAAGGCCGCGTTCGCCGCTGTTCCACCGACGCAGACGTGCATGAATTGCCACACGAACATCGCCGGCGCCTCGTCGCGCGACGCGCTCAAGCCGGTGGACAAGCTGGCGAAGGTCAAGGAGAGCTGGGAAAAGGGGACATCCATTCCGTGGGTGAAGGTGCACGACCTTCCGGATTACGCGTTTTTCAACCACGCGGCCCACATTTCCAAGGGCGTGGGTTGCATGAGCTGCCACGGTCGGGTCGACCAGATGGAAGTGGTTGAACAGGTTCAGCCGCTGAGCATGGGCTGGTGTCTGGACTGCCACCGCGCCCCGGAGAACCACCTGCGTCCGAAGGACCAGGTGACCAACATGGCGTGGAGCGCGGAGAAGGACCTGGGCGTGAGTCAGCTTGAACTGGGATTGAAGCTCAAACAGCAGTACGGAATCCGCGACGTCACGTATATGACGAGTTGCTACACCTGCCACCGGTAATCGGGCGGGTATGGGCGTCTGGGACGAGTCGGCAAGTGCTCCACAGGTAAGGGATCCATGTCACAGGTCAATCGCAATCAGGGTGGTTCGGGTGGTGGCGGCGGTTCGGGCGCGTATTTTCGCAGTCTTGAACAGCTCGCCAACCCCGCCGCGTTCGCCGAGAGCGCCAACTCCGAGTTTCCGAACTACGACCCGAACTCGCTGGCGAAGTCGTCGCGGCGTGGGTTCATGAAGCTCGCCGGTGCGTCGATGGCGCTGGCCGGGATTACGCTGACGGGATGTCGTCGTTGGCCGAAGGAAGAGATCGTCGCGTACGCGACGAACAGGCACGACCGGATTCCGGGTGTACCGGAGCAGTACGCGTCGGCGTTCGAGCTCGGAGGCGTGGCCGACGGGATTTTGGTGACGACTTACGACGGGCGTCCGATCAAGATCGAGGGCAACCCGGACCATCCGTTTGCGCTGGTATCCAACGGCAAGGGCGAGACGGGGCGAGGCCGTTACGGCGCGTCGACGTCGTACGCGCAGGCGTCGGTCTTGGAGATGTACGACCCGGAGCGGTCGCGGGGAGTTTTTTCGGGTAAATCCGGGGCGCGGTCGGCTTCGGACTTCGAGGCATTTCTGTCGGCGGCGAAGGACGCGATGGGTGGCGGGGGGGTGGCGTTTCTTTCCACCGCGACGTCTTCGCCTTCGGTGGCGGCGATGCGTGCGAAGCTCCCGGCCGGGGCGACGTGGTACGAGTACGAACCGCTGAGTTCTGACAATTGCCGCGAGGGCGCGAAGCTCGCGTTCGGCGCGGTGGTTCGTCCGATTCTCGATTTGACCAAGGCCGATGTGATCGTTTCGCTGGACGACGACTTCCTCACGACCGGCCCGGCCGCCCTGCGGTACTCGGCTGACTGGGCGTCGCGTAGGCGGTCGGCTGACACCGACAAGGTGATGTCGCGGGTGTATCTCGCGGAGTCGGCGTTTTCGAACACGGGAGCGGTGGCGGACGAGCGCCTGCCGTTGAGGTTTTCGCGTGTGGACGCAGTGGCCCGCGGACTGGCGGCGGCGTTGGGGGTTGCGGGGGCGACTGCCGGCGAGCTGTCGGCGGACGAAAAGGCTTGGGTCGAGCTTGCGGCAGCGGACCTGAAGGAGGCGGGGAAGGCCGGCGTGGTGACGGCGGGTTTGCACCTGTCTCCGGCGACGATCGCGACGGCCAGCCTGATCAACGCGGGGCTGGGCAACGACGGTACAACGGTGCGGTATGTGACGCTGCCGGATGCGGCGCGTCCGGCCCATGTGGCGGCGATTGCGAAGTTCGCGGCGGACCTCAAGAGCGGGGCGATCAAGACGCTGTTCATTCTTTCGTCCAACGCCGCGTATGACGCGCCGGCTGACTTGGAGTTGGCGGCGGCGCTGCAGTCGTTCGGCGGGTTCTCGGCGTACCTTGGGCTGTATGAGAACGAGACGAGTCGGTTGTGTTCCTGGCACGTTCCCGAGGCACACGGCTTGGAATCCTGGGGCGACGCCCGCGCGTTTGACGGAACGGTCACACTCCTCCAGCCGATGATCGAGCCGCTCTTCGGCGGCAAGACCAAAGCCGAGTTCCTCGCGGCGCTCGCCGGCGAAGCCGAGACATCCGGCAGGGCGATTACCCGGCAGGTGTCGGGTCTGGCGGATGAAGTGGCGTTCAAGCAGGCGCTGCAGAAGGGCGTCGTCGCGGGTTCGGCGTATCCGGCTGCGTCTGTGAAGGCGGGGGCGATCCCGCCGGCGGCGGAGATCAAGACGGGCGAGCTCGAACTGCGGTTCGCGAAATCGACGGTGTATGACGGGCGTTTCGCCAACCTCGGCTGGCTGGCCGAGCTGCCCGAAACGATGACCAAGCTCACGTGGGACAACGCGCTGCTGCTGAGCAAGACCGACGCGGACAAGCTCGGCGTGAAGACCAACAGTCTGGTGAATCTGACGGTGGGCGGGGCGAAGATCGAGATCGCGGTTTACGTGCTGCCGGGCCAGCCGGTGGGCGTGGCGCAATTGCCGCTGGGTTTCGCCCGCAAGGCGGCTGGAACGATCGGAAACGACAACGGGTTTGACACCTACTCGCTGCGGACGACGGAAGGTTTCCACGCGGCGACCGGTTCGGCCACCAAGGCGGCGGGCACGTTCGCGCTGGCCACCACGCAGGAGCACTACCTCGTGGACTGGGTCGCGGCGTACGGGATCGAGAAGCGGATCGGCAAGCCCAACGAGTCTGGGAAGGTCATTCGCGAGGCGTCGTTCGCGTCTTACAAGTCCGAGCCGCGGGGCATGCACAAAGCCGTCCACGGCGACCTGTCGTTGCAGCTCTTCGACCCGCCGCACCAGATGAATGATCCGCACGCGTGGGGCATGGCGATTGACATGTCGTCGTGCACGGGCTGCGGCGCGTGCGTTTCGGCGTGTCAGGCGGAGAACAACATCCCGACGGTCGGCAAGCACCAGGTGCTGATGAACCGGTCGATGCACTGGATCCGCATCGACCGGTACTTCAAGCACGACAAGAAGGGCGACCCCGAAGTCACCAAGCCCCAGGTTGTTTTCCAGCCGATGATGTGCCTGCACTGCGAGAACGCGCCATGTGAACAGGTGTGTCCGGTCGCGGCGACGGTGCACGACACCGAGGGGCTGAACACCATGGTGTACAACCGCTGCATCGGCACGCGGTACTGCTCGAACAACTGCCCGTACAAGGTTCGCCGGTTCAACTACTTTGACTACCACGCGACCTCGCCACGCGAGGGCCTGCGCATGCCCTATCTGAACATCCCCGACCAGCAGCAGGTCGGCGGGATCGACCCGATCAAGAGGATGCTGTTCAACCCGGATGTGACCATGCGGATGCGCGGGGTGATGGAAAAGTGCACGTACTGCACGCAGCGGATCCAGGGCGTGAAAATCGTCACGCGGAACGCCGCCATGAACGAAGCCGCCGCGCTCAAACTCGAGGGCGAAGCCTTCACCAAATTCGTCACCGAAGAGAGCAAGGCCCCCGACGGATCGATCCTCACCGCCTGCCAGCAGGCGTGCCCGACGCAGGCGATCTGGTTCGGCGACCTCAACGACCGCGAGTCGACCGTGTGGGCCCGGCAAAGTTCGCCCCGCAGCTACGACCTTCTGGCCGAACTCAACACCCGTCCACGTTCCAAGTACCTCGGCAAACTGCGCAACCCCGCGGTCGAGCCGGTGGTCACGACTGAGGAGGCCCACTAAGCCATGGCAACTTTTCCAGCCCAAGATCCGCGTGGCATGAACCTGCCGGTGGACATCGACAACCGCGGCGACGACCACGGCAACCGCACGCCGCTGGTGCTCCGCGGGCTTTCCATGCGCGACGTCACCGACAAGGTCGTCGCCGTCAACTACGGACCGATTCCGCTGGCGTGGTGGATCGCGTTCATCCCGTCGGTGGCGCTGCTGTGCGTGTACCTGATGACGGTGGGATACCTCGTGTCGACGGGCGTCGGCGTGTGGGGCAACAACCAGCCGGTGTCGTGGGCGTTTGACATCGTCAACTTCGTGTTTTGGGTGGGCATCGGCCACGCCGGAACGCTGATTTCCGCCATTTTGTTTCTCTTCCGCCAGAAGTGGCGGACGAGCATCAACCGGTTCGCCGAGGCGATGACGATCTTCGCCGTGATCTGTGCCGGGC
>JBBRUM010000105.1:0-9700 GCA_038247815.1 Tepidisphaerales bacterium
ACCTGGCTCTACTCACCGATGCAATCCACGCCCGGGCGGGGCACGATGGGGGCCCGCCCGATAACTGGCCCCCCCGGTAGGGGGGGGGGGTTATAGGGGAGGGGTGGGGGGGGGAAGCTCGAAGATGTACGTTCGAAGAAGGATGGAAGGTCTTGAAAGGGGAGAGGAATCATGCTGACTGAAGTCAGCATGTCGGGGTGAGGGGGGCAAAGGCGGCGGGGGGCAGTGAGGCGGGAGTTACTTGGTCCAAGCGGCTTTTTTGAACTGTTCGAGGGCTTTTTTCAGTTCGGTTTCGATGGCTTCGGTGAGTTCTTGTTTGGTGGCGAGTTCGGAGCGGAGGGTGGGGAACGAGGCGTCGACGAAGGCGAGGAACTTGGTTTGGAATTCTCCGACTCGGGAGACGGGGACGTCGTCGATGTGGCCCCTGGTGCCGGCGTAGATAACCATGACTTCCTGCTCGAAGCCCATGGGCTTGTACTGGGGCTGCTTCAGGAGTTCGACCAGGCGTGCGCCGCGATCGAGCTGGCGTTGGGTGGCGGGGTCGAGGTCGGTTCCGAGCTGGGCGAAGGCTTCGAGCTCGCGGTAGGCGGCGAGGTCGAGGCGGAGCGAGCCTGCGACCTTTTTCATGGCTTTGGTTTGTGCGTTGCCACCGACGCGTGAGACAGAGATACCGACGTTGATCGCGGGGCGGACACCGGCGAAGAACAGTTCGGGTTCGAGGTAGATCTGGCCGTCGGTGATGGAGATGACATTGGTGGGGATATACGCCGAGACGTCGCCCTGCTGGGTTTCGATGATGGGGAGGGCGGTGAGTGAGCCGCCGCCTTTTTCTTTGGAGAGTTTGCAGGAGCGTTCGAGGAGGCGGGAGTGGAGGTAGAAGACGTCGCCGGGGTAGGCTTCGCGGCCGGGGGGGCGGCGTAGGAGGAGGGAGAGTTGGCGGTAGGCGGCGGCTTGCTTGGTCAAGTCGTCGTAGACGACGAGGGTGGCTTGGCCTTGCCACATGAAGTGTTCGGCCATTGCGGTTCCGGCGTAGGGTGCGATGTACTGGAGGGGGGCCGGGTCGGCTGCGGAGGCGATGACGATGGTGGTGTATTCCATGGCGCCGTAGGCCTTGAGGACTTCGACGATGCCGGCGACGGTGGATTCTTTCTGGCCGACGGCGACGTAGAAGCACTTCACGCCGGTGCCCTTCTGGGCGATGATCGCGTCGATGGCGACGGCGGTTTTGCCGGTTTTGCGGTCGCCGATGATCAGTTCGCGCTGGCCGCGGCCGACGGGGATCATGGCGTCAACGGCTTTGACGCCGAAGGAGAGGGGTTCGGTGACGGGCTGGCGCTCGGCGATGCCGGGGGCGACGATGTCCATCTTGCGGGTGGTGGTGCTCTTGATGGCCGGGCCGCCGTCTAGGGGCTTGCCGAGGGGGTCGACCACGCGGCCTATGAGTTCGTCGCCGACGACGACCTCGAGCAGGCGGCCGGTGGACTTCACCGAGTCGCCCTCTTTGATTCCGATGTAATCGCCGAAGATGACGGCGCCGATGGAGTCTTCCTCGAGGTTGAAGATCTGGCCGATGGCGCCATTGGCGAACTCGAGCAGTTCGCCGGCCATTGCGCCGCGGAGGCCGTACACCCGGGCGATGCCGTCGCCGACTTCGACGACGGTGCCGATGTCGGTGACGGCGAGCTGCTGTTCGAAGTTCTTGATTTCGTTTTTCAGGACGCTGGTGATTTCGGCGACGTTGATGGCCATTGTTGTCCTTGGAGGGGGGGTGAACGGTTAAAGTTGCGGAGAATGTCGAGACGGACGAAAAGACGCGGTTGGAATTACCTGGAACGGCTGAGAAGCATCTTACGGGTGAGGGTGTGGAGCTGCGACTTCACCGAGCCGTCGATGAGCTTGTCGCCGACGCGGAGGATGATGCCTCCGATGATGGATTCGTCGACGGACTGGTGGACGATGGCATTTTTCTTCAGCGCCGACCCGACCAGCCGCCGAACTTCGGCCAGCTCGGCGTCGGAAAGCCTCGCTGCGACGGTGATTTCGACTTCGATGTTGCCGAGCTTTTCCTCGAGCAGGTCGGCGTAGGCGTCGCACAGCCCGGGGAGGAACTTGAGCTTCCCCTGGGCGCCCATGACTCCGAGGGTGCTGAGCAGGAGTTGCGATACTCGGCCGCCGAAGATCGTTTTGATTTTCTGCCCGCGTTTCTCATGGGAGATCGAGGGGTCGGCGAGGTACATCCCGAAGGTCGGGTTGTCGGTGATGATTCCGCGGACGGCGGCGAGTTCGGCGCCGATGGGGGACTCGGAACCCGTTTCGCCGGCGAGCTCCATGAGCGTCTTGGCGAAGGCGAGTGCCGTTGCGGAGTAGTGTTTGGTTTGGGCCATGTGGATTTACCGTGCGGCGTGTTTTTGCTCGGCCGGAGGGGGAAGGGGTGGAGGATTAGTTGGCGGAGACGTTTTGGAGTTGTTCGAGGCTCGAGCGGACGAGGTCGCGTTGGTCTTCGGCGTTGATCGAGCGGCGGAGGATTTTTTCGGCGACGGCGGTGGAGAGCAGAACGGCTTGCTCGTGGACTTCGGCGATGGCGGCTGACTTGGCGGTTTCGATGTCTTTCAGTGCGCGTTCGCGGAGTTCTTCGACGTCGTGCTGGGCGCGGGTTTTGAGCGCGACGGCGATGGTTTCGGCGTCGACGACGGCTTTGGCGGTGATGGCGCGGGCTCCGGCTTCGGCGGCGTTGAGGCGGGCGGTGAGGTCCTTGAGGGTGGACTCTGCCTTGCCGCGGTCGGTTTCGGCGTCGGCGATGTCTTGGCGGATTTTGTCTTCGCGTTTCTTGAGTCCGGCGGCGATGGGGGCAAAGGCGAACTTCGACAGGACGAAGAGCAGCGTGAGGAACACGACGAGGGTGGTGATGGCGGTGACCACGCCCTGTTGAGGTGGGGAGAGAAGGGACTTGGACTGTCCGTCGGCGGCTTCGGCGGCGAGGGCGAGGGCGGGGAGGGCGAGCAGCGCGGCGGCGGGGACGACGCGGTGGGAAAGGATTTTGCTGAGGGAGCGATTCATTGTGATTTCCCGAATGTGGTGGGCCAGATGGATTTGGGACCGTGCTACCCGGGTCGGACCCGGAGAAAGCCCGTCGCCGTGATTTCGCACTGCGGCGGGGGAGTGAAATTACTTGATGAAGGCGAGGATGACCAAGCCGAACAGCGCGGCGCCTTCGATGAGGGCGGCTGCGATGATCATGTTGGTGCTGATTGCGCCCCCGGCTTCGGGCTGACGGGCGATGGATTCGACCGCCGCGCTGCCGATGCGGCCGATGCCCATGCCCGCCCCGATGAGGATCAGACCGACACCGAGGCCGGTTCCGATGAGGCCGATGTCGCCAGAGACGGCGGCTTGGGCGAGGAAAGAGAGATTCATATGAATTCCTTTTGGAGTGCGGGCAGGTGAACGAGGGAAGCCGTCCGCACGCTTCCGGGTCGCAGTAGCAGGGCGGCCCGACCTGGGCCCCTCGAGGGAGGGCCGTTGAAAATTTTCGGGGCCTTCCCCCGAGGTTTCCCTCGGGGTTTCTCCCGGCTGCGACGGTTGAGTGTCGCATTCGGAGGACGATGCCTCCGACCGCCAAGGGCCGCCTCGATGATCGGGCCCTTCGCGAGAAGTTTAAGCTTTAGTGGGCGCGGGCGGTTTTGTCGTGGGCAACGTTGTGGGCGTCGCTGTGGTCGTCCTTGTGGTCGTGGGCGTGGGGGAGCATTTGTGAGATGAAAAGTGCGGTGAGGAACGTGAACAGGTACGCCTGGAGGGTTGCGACGAAGAGCTCGAGGCACATTATCGCCACGCCCGCGGGGATGACGATAAGCCCGATTCCGAGCGAACCGAGGTACCCGAAGCTCGCGCCGATGGTCGCGGTGAACGAGAGGACCACGGCCAGAAGCAGGTGGCCCGCGGTCATGTTGGCGAAAAGACGAATCGCCAGTGAGAAAGGCTTGATCACCATGCCAAGGAACTCGACCGGGATCATGACCGGGAACAGCCACCACGGCGCACCGCCGAGAAAGTGGTGTAACCAGCCGCCAATGCCGTTGCGGAGAATACCGGAGGCTTGGACGACGACGAAGGTCACCAACGCGAGCGTGCCGGTGACATACACGTTGGACGTCGCGGTGCCGTAGATGCCGTGGCCCTCGTGTCCGAGGCCGAGAAGCTTGCCGGTGATCAGGTCGAAGGGGATCAAGCCGAGGAGGTTGACAGTCCAGACGAAGAAGAAAATCGTCCAGAGCATGGGCATGTAGAAGTCTGTGTACTTATTGAGCAGGGGTTTTGCGACGTCGTTGCGGAGGTAGAGCAGGATTACTTCAAAGAAGTTTCGGCTGCCCGTGGGGACAAGCGAGCCCGACCTGTACTTGGCGGAAAGGGGAATGAACACCGCCAGACAAACGACCGCCGCAACGCAAAGCATCACGACGTGGTTCGAGAGCACCCACCAACCATTGTCGAGCACCCAAAGCGGGTGGTCCAAGACGTGCTTGAGCGGGTCGCTGGCGGCAAGGATGGGCGGTGGGAAGTCATTGGATTGCATGGTGGTTTGTTTCGAGAGGCTATCAGGTTAGGGAGCCGGGTGAGACTTTGCCCGGGGCCGTTGTTCCGGGAACCCGGATTGGGAATGAGCGGCGAAGTCCGGCGACGAGGACGAGCACCTCGGCGGCGAGGGCGGCGAAGTAGTACGCGACGGTGAAAAATGCCGTGGGCTTGCGGGGGATCTCGGCGAACCGGGCCACGAGCAGCAGCATCGCCATGGCCGCCATGACGCGAAGCATCGTTCCGGCAAGGAATCCGAAGGAAATCTGCGACGGCGTGCCCCGCGCGGCCACCAAGATGATCGGGAATAGACCGAGCGTTGCCGCGGCAAAGCCGATGGCGGTCGCGACGGTCAAGCACGTCCACCACTGGGGCTGACCCGCGACCCATACCACTAAAGTCAGTACTCCGGCCGTCAACGATAACGCTCCATACGTCCAACCGAGCAGCGCGCCGGTACCCACCCTTTGCTCGGGTGGTGCAATGACGGAGGCTGGTTCGGTGGACAAACTCATACGGAGGTGGGAACCCAGAAAACCATTGCCAAAGAAACCGACCTACTGCTTCGTGAGGCGGATCATGTTGTACAGCCCGACCGAAAAGCCCAGTGCCAGACCGATGAGCAGGAGTACGGGCTTGGTGTCCAACCACCGGTCAAGGAAAAACCCCGCAAGGAGGCAAACGATCACCGTGGCGGAGAACTCGGAGCCCGCTCCCGCCAGTCGATGCAGCCGGGCCCGCTCATTGTCGGACGGGTTGGCCATGGACGACTCCGGTACACTTTTGCCCCTTCAACACCCGACGCCAGCAATGGTTGTGTAAACAAACCTCCGCTGCAGCCGAAGGTCGGCAGGGGTCGAAAAGGTAATCGGATGTACGGATGGGGTCAACCACGCGATGGGCATTTGCGTCAGGGAAATCACCCGACCTAGGTGCGGCGATTTGTCGCGGATCGGCCGCCTACCGGCGGACAACGGCGAACGTCGTCGCCAGAACGTATGCAACTGCGATCAGCGTCGAATACGACATCGACCCGTTCCATTGCGCCGCCAGCGGGAGGGTGAGAGAGACGGTCATCAGCGCGCTGATGGCCAAACCGATGAGCACAATCACCCGTCCCCAGGAGGTTGCTCGGCGGTAGGCGAGAAAAACGACGGGAAGAGTCAAAACCAAGGACACCAATGACGACGTAGTAGCGGCTGCGAAGCTGTACCACCACTCCGGGTCGTTGAGCGCGATGACGGCGAAACCCATCATCCCGCCGCAGAGAACCCACGCGACCACCGTCGCCGCCAAGCGACTCGAACGGGACCGCGACGATGGCGTCTCCCACTTCAGCGTAATTGTTTGACTCATCGAGAGTTACCTTGCTGGAATCCATTCCCGTCCGGGGCGGAAGACCCATCCATGGGCTTCGTTCTCCGCAGGATAAGTCTGCGCACAACGAAAAAGGTTATCGCCCCATTAACATTGGGTCAATCGGGGAGCGCAGATCGGGGGCCGCGGTTGCAAAAGGGGCCTGCCGCCCGACAATCGGCGACCAGTGAGAATCAAGTTGCCCCCGAAAATGCTGGTTGTCGCGTTGCTGCTGTCCTCGCCTTTCCTTTTCTTGGGATTGGGGTGGGGACTTCCAACGCGGGCGACTGACGGATTCTTGTTCGGCGAGCGGACTCCTTGGACGGGGAAGGAGATTGTCGAGCTGGCTGGCGGGTGGGGAGATGACGGGGGGAAGACAGTGGTCGGTGCCGATGTGCAGCGGGACGCCACGATCGATCGGTCAGCCCCGGTGCTGCTCAACGGCACCGACGCTCAGCGGGCCGATATCGTTCGACGGTACCGCCTCTATACCTATCAGCCGGACGAGATGATCAACCTCCGGGCGTTCTCCCAGATGCGACCGGGGAAGTTGGACCTCGATCCCCGGTTGTACCAGTACGGCGGACTGTGGTTTTATCCGGGTGGGGCGGCGCTGAAGATGGCGTCGTTGGTGGGGTATGTAACGCTCGAGCCGGACGTGACTTACTACTTGGACCGGCCGGAGGAGGTCGGGCGGATGTATGTCGTGCTTCGGTGGATGACGGCGGGGTGGGCGCTGGTGGGGGTGGCAGCGGTTTACGGACTCGTGCGACAGATGGGGGGACATCCGGTCGTGGCGGCGGTGGTGGGGTTGGCGTTCGCGAGTGCCCCGGGGGTGGTGGTGTTTTCGCATGAAGCCAAGCCGCACGTTCCTGGAATGGTGCTGACGCTGCTGGCGGGGTGGGCGGCTGTCGGGTACGTGCGGAAGGGCGGGATGTGGAGATTGTCGGCGACGGCTGGGCTGGCGGGGGCGGCGTTTGGGATGGTGGTTTCGATGTTGCCGGCGGCGCTGATTCCGCTGACGGCGATCTACATGGGGCGGTCGAAGATGCAGGGGGTCGCAGGGGGGGCGGCGAGGAGTGTGGTGTGTGCTGTGCTTGTTTTCTCGGGTGTGTACGCCGTTTCCAATCCATATGTGGTGTGGCATTTGGCAACGGATCGGAGTTTGCTTGGTGGGCAGATTTCGAATTCGACGGCGATGTATCGGGTGAGTTCGCCGTTGGGAACGGTGGGCGGGGTGTTTTACATGTTGGTGTCGCTGACGCCTGCTGTGCTGCTGGTCTTGCCGACGTTGTATGGAATTGCGGTGGATGTGGAGAGACTGAAGAAGGGGGAGAAGGGGGTGTATCTGCCGGTGGGGCTGCTGGTGATGGGGCCGACGGTGATGGCGATTGTGCTGATGTTTGCGGCGCTGGCTGCGGGCAAGCCTGGGGAGTTCGCGCGGTTCGGGCTCGTAGTCGGGGCGATGGGGGTGGTGTGCGCGGGGTACTTGTCGACGCGGTTTCGTATGCCGATGGCGATCCCGCTGGTGGTGGTGGGGTTGCACATGGTGTTGTCAATTCCGGAGTTGGCGAGGTATTTGGGGGATGAGGGGGGGGCGACGACGCGGCTGGTGTCGGCGGAGCGGATGCGTGGGATTGGAGCGGAGGAGGTGACGGTGGTGGCCGAGCCGGCACCGTACAACACGCCGGCGCTGGATCTTTGGAAAACGCGGATGTTGCTACTGCCGGCGGGTCCGGGGCAGAAGGGTACGTTGGGTCAGCCGCCGGACAGCGACGGGGTGTGGCGGATGTCGTGGGCGGCGCGGGAGAACTTCTTTCGGGCCGGGGGGCTTGACAGGTTGGGGGATTCCGGCAAGGCTTTGCAGAGATAGAGGCGGTGTGGCCCCGTAGGGGGAAGCCGCCAAGGCGATTTGAGTGCAGCTTGCGGCCTGAACGCTAAAGCGCTGGTTTCCGGGAGATCCGGAATTCCGTTTCCGTCCTGCGTTGGATGGGGAACTCATCTTGTTGATGGATTTTCCCCTTGTGGCAGGACGAGTCATGGCCGACGTGTTCAACCCCGGTTCGTGTATCAACTTGCAGGCGGGCGGCGCGTGTTGTTTGCGGGAGAGTCCGTGTCCGCATGCGTCGGCTGGGAGGGGTTTGGAAGCGGGGTGGGTGGGGTGCGTTGAGGCGCGGGTGGCGTTGAGGGTTATTCTCGCTCCGGATGAATTCATGGTTTTGGCGGATCCGTCGGGCAAGCCGCTGGCGGGGAAGTTTCCACTTCGGCGGTGTCGGGTGACGGCGGTGGAGGATGGGGCGGGGGTGCACACCTCGTCGCTGCTTTCTTCGCGGGGGGACGCGGCGTTGCTAGACGCGGTGGAACTCGGGCCGGGGACGATCATGCTGACGACGCGGGACGGGAATGCGTCGCTGCTGTGGAAGTCGGGTCGGTTTCAGCCGGCGTGATTTTTGTCGCGGGGGGGCGGGGTGGGGTGGGCACCCCCTTTCCCTTATTCGAACCGACGTTACACTCGCCGGTCTCATGCCCGAACTGACTCTGATGGCTGCCCTTGATGTGGGCTTTTTTATCTCGCCGTGGAAGCTGATTCCGCCGGTGATTTTGTTGTTGGCCTTTGCGCGTTTGGCGACCTGGGCCGACAAGGACTCGCAAACGGCGCATCTTCCACGGGTTCCGGTGAACCTTGGGGTGATGGGGTTGGGCGCGTTGGGGTTTTTGCTGTTTTTTATCATTCCCAACTTCGTGCTGGCGACGGTGGCGCTGGTGGTGTTGGTGCTGGCGGCGGCCGGGGGGTATGTGGGTTTGAGGGCGTCGCAGATCGGTACGAAGGACCTGAGCAAGCAGTTCACGCACTGGCTGGAGAGCTTCAAAAAGGAGGCCTCTGTAAAGGAGGTTACTTCGGAAGTTCAGGTGCTCAACAACAAGGGTAAGCTGATCGCCGCGCCGGAAGACGGCGAGCTCATGCGGGCGGGATATGACGCGGTGCAGGAGTTGCTGGTAGACCCTCTGAAGAAGAACGCGGAGACGATTCAGTTGGCCCCGTCGCAGGACGGTTACAAGCTGACGTATGTGGTGGACGGGTTTCCGTACTCCGGGAGCACGCCGGATAAGAACGCGGCGCTGGCGGCGATCGACTTCGTCAAGACACACGCCGGGCTGGACCTTGATGAGAAGCGCAAGCCGCAGAAGGGCAAGCTCAAGGCCATGACGGGGGGCAAGAAGAAGGAACTCGACGTGGCGACAGCGGGTTCGTCGGCGGGCGAGGCGGTGCAGATGCTGATCGACTTCAAGACGCGGCACAAGCTGCGACTTGAGGAGCTGGGTTTGACGGAGCTGCAGGAGGACGCGATACGCAGCTCAATGGGTATCAAGGAGGGGATCGTGCTGCTGGCTGCGCCGAAGGGGCAGGGGCTGACGAGCATGTGTTATGCGGTGATCCGGGCGCATGACGCGTTTTTGACGCACATCCATACGATTGAGCGGACAGCCGACCAAGACCTTGAGGGCATCACGCAGAACCGCCTGCCGCCCGGGGCCACCCCGGCGGACGAGCTCAAGCAGGTGAGTTGGGTGTGCTCGCAGGAGCCGGAGGTGGTGATGCTCACCTCGATTGAAGAGCCGGCGAGTGCGAAGGAGCTGGTTAAGTTCGCGGCGACGGGGCGGAAGGTGTACGTCGCGGTGCGGGCCGATTCGGCGTTGGAGGCCGTGACGACGTGGCGGAAGTGGGTTGGCGACGACAACAAGGCGATGCGCAGTTTGATCATGGCGGTTTCGG
>JBBRUM010000106.1:0-9567 GCA_038247815.1 Tepidisphaerales bacterium
CGTTCGCGAGAAACACCTGTGGGGCACGCGGATTGCACAGATGTGTTCCCTGTATGAATCGATCATTGACGAGAAGCGTTCGGGGTCTGTGGCCGAGGCAGCGGAAGCTAAGGGTCCTGGCAGTGTCGTCGGGGGGCGGGCACTGGGTTCAGCTCATGCGACTGCGGCCGGCGTTCACCGGACATGAAGTCGCGTTCGCGACGGTGGACGCGCGACATTTCGGAGAGGTGGGTGACTGCAGGTTCCACACCATTCGCGACAGCAACAAGACCAACAAGATCGCGCTGATGCTCACGCTCTTTGACGTGATCCGAGTGGTGCTGTGGGAGCGGCCGGATGTGATCGTGTCGACCGGCGCGGCGCCCGGGTTTCTGGCGATTCGGGTCGGGAAGCTGCTGGGGGCGCGGTCGGTGTGGGTCGATTCGATCGCCAACGCAAAACAGTTGTCGCTGTCGGGGAAGCTGGCTGAGTCACACGCGACACTTTGGCTGACGCAGTGGCAGCACCTTGAAACGGCGGAGGGGCCGTTTTGCGAAGGGGGTGTACTGTGATATTTACTACCGTTGGCACGCAGGCCCCGTTTGACCGGATGATCAGGTGTGTCGATCTATGGGCGGAGGAGAACCCGGGGGTCGCCGTAACCGCACAGATCGGGGACGGCGCGTACGAACCCCGCCACTGCAAGGTGGCGCGGATGCTCAGCCCGCAATGCTGCCGGGCACTGATGGCACAGTCCAGCCTGATTGTCGCCCACGCGGGCATGGGCACGATCCTTCTCGCACTCGAACTGGGCAAACCGGTGATCGTCATGCCCCGCGTCGCCGCACTCGGCGAGCAGCGCAACGACCACCAACTCGCCACCGCCGAGCAGTTCGGATCCTTCGGATTGATCCACGTCGCACACGACGACCAAACACTGCGTCGGCATCTCTCGGAGAACCTGCGACTTCGGGCGGCGGAGCGGATCAGCGCGGAGG
Organism: Tepidisphaerales bacterium; assembly: GCA_038247815.1. Taxonomy (GTDB): domain Bacteria; phylum Planctomycetota; class Phycisphaerae; order Tepidisphaerales; family Tepidisphaeraceae; genus JBBRUM01. The sequence goes on from JBBRUM010000106.1 coordinate 978, forward strand.
CGTCGCCCCGACTAATCAACACGCTCCGCCGGTTTCTCAGCGACGTCGCACTGGACCGCAACACGTCAATCCCAGACCGCCGAGCCCGAGAGGCCACGTTCGCTCCCGTCCCCCCCACACCACGTTCCAAACCGGAGGACCGCCATGACTAATTCCCCCACCATGCGTTGGCATCCACTCGCGCGACTTCTCGCCCGGGCCTACGCACCTCTGGGCTGCCCGAGACGTCGCAGGATCGGTGCGGTGATGCTGAACCTGATCGTCCGCCTTGAGGGGGGAGAGACGTTCTCCCTCTCCGGGCGTCGATTGCTGGCGGAGCGCCACGGCGTGTCGATCGGCAAGTACAGCTACGGCCCGTGCTTCGTGCCCGGCGTATTTCCGCCCGGCGTGGAGATCGGGAACTACGTGTCCATCGGGCCGGGGGTGCGCGTCTTTCCGCGGAACCATCCGATGGGGAATTTTTCGACGCATCCATTGTTCTACGAGTCGGAGCTTGGGGTCGTAGCCAAGGACGGGGTGGAAGGAGGGTCGCTGTCGATCGGCCACGATGTGTGGATCGGGGCTGGGGCGATCGTGACGCCCGGTTGCCGGCGGATCGGAGACGGCGCGGTGATTGGTGCCGGGTCGGTGGTGACCCGGGACGTGCCGGACTACGCGATCGTCGCCGGGAATCCTGCCAGGCTGATCCGCCCACGATTGGACCCCGGCGAGATCGCCGCGTTGTCGAATACCGACTGGTGGGAGCTTGACCCCGCCGAGGCGCTCGAGCGGGCGTCACACGTTCTTTCCGCGTCCCACGCTTGATCCCACACCCTCAGCCGCGTGCCAGCATGAACCCAATCGCATCCGTCATCATTCCGGCCCACAACGAACAGCACGTCATCGTCCGCTGCCTGGAAACACTCCTCCGCGGCGCCGCCCCGGGCGAGCTGGAGGTGGTCGTCGTCGCCAACGCGTGCGGCGATGCCACCGCCGATTTGGTGCGCCGCGTTGGCCACGGCGTGCGACTCATTGAAACCCCGGTGGGATCGAAGTCCAATGCGATCAACCTTGGGGAGAAGGCGGTGTCGGCGTTTCCGAAGCTGGTGTTGGACGCGGACATCCGGCTGACAGTGCGATCGGTTCGACGTTTGGTGGGGCACATGAACAGGACCGGCGTTCCGGTGGCGTCGCCTCGGATGACCGTCGACGCGGCAGGGGCAACGGCTGCGGTCCGGGCGTTCTACCGCGTGTGGCTGACGCTTCCGTACTTCGACACGGCCATCGGCGGAGGGGTGTACGCGCTCTCCCGCGCCGGGCAGCTCCGCGTCGGGCCGTTGCCCCGGATAACAGCCGACGATGCTTTCGTCCGCCTGCGGTTTCAGCCGCACGAGCGAGCCGTTGTCCACGACTGCACATTCACCGTCTCCACCCCGCGCGCCCTTGGTGACCTGATCAAGATCAAAACGCGCAGCCGGCGCGGCAACCTGCAACTCGTCTCAATTCAAGCAGACGTCCAGCGCGACGACGCCCCTGCCAACCGGGTTCACCTTCTTCGATTAGCGGTCCGCCCAAAGAGCTGGCCGGCGCTTGGGATTTACCTATACGTCGTGGCAGTCACGTTCGTTCTGGCCCACTGGCGACACGCCCTGGGTTCACACCACATCTGGGAGCGAGACAACTCCTCCCGCCAACGCATCGCCGGAGATATCCTATGAAGAGGCAGCAAACCAGCCCCGCTCTTCCGCCAAGCCCGCTGGCAACGGTCCACCGCCTTTTTCGCGGGAGGTATGCCGTCGCGGTGGTGGTGGCGTCTATGTTCGCCGCAGCCCTCGCCCCGGTGGGATACAAGCACGCCAACCCAAAATTCTCAAGCACAGGTATGCTCCGGGTGTCTCCGGTGGTTCCCAAGATCCTCTATGGCAACGAAGATAACGGGCAGCTTCCGCAGTTCGACAGTTACCTCGTCGCACAGATGCAGCTTGTCAGCAGTCGACCGGTGCTCGAGCTTGCGGTGGCGGACCCGGAAATGCGAAAGATCGACTGGCCGGAGGGTCCGGCTGGCGTGGCCGAACTTGGCAGAAGGCTCGGGATCGTCAAGGGCGGGCCGCGGTCGGAACTCATCGAAATTTCCGTCTCTCACGGGCACCCTCTCGCCGCCACACAAGCCGTCAATAGCGTGCTCGCCGCGGTGGTCTCGCGCAGCGTCGAGCGGCACGAGCAGACCAGCTCTCTCCGCGAGACGACGCTGCAGTCGCGCCTCGACCACCTTCAAAACGAACTCAAGACCGCCGAACAGAACCTCCTTTCGCTCGCTGCCGAGTACGGCCCGGACAACCTCGGCCGCGTTCACACCGCCAAGGTCGTCGACATCGAACGCCTCGATGGAAAGATCGACGACCTCGACAACAACATCGCCGAGCAGCTCGCCAAGCGCAACTCCGAGGTGGCGTCGGAGGAGAGCGACGACGAGGTGAAGCGGCTCACCATCGCCGACCACGCCATGGCCAACCTCCTGCTCCGCAGGGCGGACAAGTCTGTCGAGCTCAACAACGCCGCCCGCGTTTACGGCAAGGTCCACTACCGGTACCTCTCCGCCAAAGCCAACCTCGACGTCGTCGAGCGCTCGATCCAAGACCGCATCGAACAGTTGGCAACGCTCGGCAAGACCGGCGTCCTCACCGCGCAGAATGCGGTGGCCGGCGACGAGAACACCATCAACCAGCTCCGCGAGCTTCGGGGGAACATGGTGGTGATGCGCGCCAAGGCGGCGGATGTGTCAATGGCGCTGGGCCAGCGCCGTTTCGAGGTCGCCCTGCTGCAGTCACGCCGGACGGAGCTTCTCGGCTCGATTGAGGACACTCGGCGCAGGCTCGATCAGGTTCGCGTCGAGTCCGGCGCTTCGTTACCCGGGCGGGTATCGGTGGCGGTGCGCGGCATGGTGCCGGTAGCGCCGATCGAGGACAAGAGGCGAATGACGGCGATGGGTGCGGGGTTGATCGGATTGCTAGTCGGGCTGGTGTTGTCGGTGGCGGATCGCTTGGCTTGCCCGAGGGTGCTCCTGGCGGACGACCTGAATCTGGCGTCTGCGGAGATACCACTTCTGGGGGCGATTCCGGACGTGGTCGCAGGGGCGGCTGGGGATGCGGCGTCAGCGCGGCGCCAGATTTCGCTGCTGCGTTCGGCGCTGGAGACGCGTGTGGTGCGGTCGTCGGGGTCGGCCCCGGTAATACTGATCACTTCGGCGTCGTCCGGCGAGGGCAAGACCAACATAGCCCTGGCACTCGCGCGCGGCTGCGCGGCCAGTGGGCAACGCACACTGCTCATCGACGGCGACCTCCAACACCGCGGACTAACGCGACTCCTCTGCCTGGGCAGCAAACCCGGGTTGCTCGATCTCCTGCGAGCCGGACGGAGCGAGTCGTGGGACTTCTTGTGTGATCGACCCGACCTCAGCGTCGTTCCCGCCGGCGACACCGACGACCTCTTCGGCGAGACACTCTCTCAACACCAGCTTTCCTCTGCCCTCGAACACCTCCGCAGCCGGTTCGACGTCATCATCGTCGACGCCGATGCGTGCCCCTCCTCGGCCACCACCCAGCTCTTCGCCTCACTGGCGCAGCACGTTGTGCTGGTGGTGCGGCGGGGGCAGAAGCTTGCGGCGGTGGGTCTGACGGTCGAGCGACTGTCGAAGGTGACCGCAGCGCCGGTGGGTTTCGTTCTCAATCGCGCTACGACTGCGGATCTTCCCGCAAATTCTCAACTTGAGACTCCCACTGCGGCGCCGACCGGGTTTGCTCTGGAATTGCAGCCAGCTTAGGCGTTTTGCCGCAATTATGGACCCCTCGGATGGCTGGCACGGCCCTTGCAATACCCACCACCATGAACCCCACCCTCCCCGAATACGAAGTCGTCATCGCCACCCGCAATCGGGCGTCTGTCCTGCCGATTTCCATCCCCACCATCCTGGGCCAGTCGGTGCCGCCGAGTCGGCTGATCGTGGTCGACTCCTCCGACGACCACGCCGAAGTCTGCCGCCAGGTCCGCCTGACCGTCGGGCGGTTTGACGTGCCCTGCCTTGTACTGCACTCAGAGCGCGGCTCGACCCGACAACGTAATCTCGGTCTGGACAGGGTCACGGCACCCGTCGTGTTCTTCCCCGACGACGACTCGCTGTGGCTGCCGGGTTCAGCCGAGGCGATCCTACGGGTTTACGCCCGGGACACCAACCACCACATCGGCGGCGTCGCCGCAGCCCAGTCGGCCCAGCCGCCGCAGGCGGCTTTGGACACCATCACTCAAACGCCTTATCGGCTGCGCTGGACCGACCACCTCAAGAACCACCTCAGCCCGCTCCGCTCGAGGCTGGAGCACGCGGTGTTCCCCGATCCGTTCATTCTCCATGGTCGCCAGAGGATCGGGGAGCTTGGCGTGCCTGACTGGCTGGCCGAGGAGGACGCGATCCCCGTCGAGTGGATGACCGGGTTCCGCATGACATTCCGAACGGAGGTCGCTCGAGCCACCCGCTTCGACGAGTCGTTCCTGAACTACTCCACGTTCGACGACGTCGAGCTATGCTTCAACGTGATGCAAACCCACCTCATCGTGGGAGCCAACCGTGCTCGCGTATTCCACTACCGCGACCCGCGCCCCCGCTCGGTCGCCGCCAACATGGGCAGACGCCAGATCCTCGACCGCGCCTACATCGTCTCCAAGTACGCCCACCCTCGCTCCCCCGCCCGACGCCGGCTGGCCGCCTATAGCCGGTACAAATTCGCCCAGTACGCGATAGCCGCCCTCGGACGCGGCGGCACGGCTCGTGCCAGGGGCGCACTCGCGGCGCTCAACCAAATGCCCGAGCTGCTCGCCTGCCCCTCCGCCGAGCTCCAAAGCACCTACACCAAGCTCTGCACCCTCTAGCCACTCTCAACGAGCCTCCGCATGAACATTGTCTCCTACATCGATCCCCAGCGCAGCCTGCTCCCGGCTACGGGCGTTGGCCGGCACATGAACAACATGCTTCTGGGCCTTGCCGGCACGGCCACGTGCTCTGTCTCGACACTCTTCGCCCGTCAGTTCCTTGGTGCCGACGGCAAGCTCCCCGCCAACTCCCCCATCCGTGACCTGCCCGCCAAGACCATCCCCCTCCCAATCCAGTTCGCTGAGCGCATGTGGAAACTCCTCAGAGCGCCGAGCATGGACGGCTTTGTTCGCGGCGCCGACTGGGTCTATCTACCGGAGGAATGCCTCTTCCCCGTCCGATCTGTCCGCACTGCGGCCACCGTCCACGACCTCCACGCCTTCGAAACCGATCTCCCCTGGTCCAGCACCGATATGCACCGCAAGCGGCGAAAACGGTGGAGCCTGTGGACCGCGCCGATGCTCCGCAACGCCACCCGAATCCTCACCGTCTCCGAATTCACGCGCCGCCGCATCGTCGAGCTTTTCGGCGCGGATGAGCGCAAGATCTCGGTCGTGGGCAACGGTGTCGAGTCCGAATTCTTCCGCGTCGCGAGTATCGCGCCGGAGTCTCTCCCGACCCCGGTCCCGTCGCCCTACGTTCTGGTGATCGGGGGGCTTTCGGCACGCAAGGGCGGTGACCACGTGCTCGCCGTCTCCCGGGAACTCAGTCGTATTCGCAGCGACCTGCGCATCGTCGTCGCCGGCCGCTCCGAGTCGAGGTTTGAACAACTCGCCGCCGACCACCCCCGCATCACCCTTCTCGGCCCCGTCCCCGACGCCGAACTGCCACGCATGCTCCGGGCGTCCCTTGGGCTGCTCTTCCTCTCCGAATACGAGGGGTTCGGCATCCCGGCGATCGAGGCGCTCGCAGCCGGCGTTCCAGCCATCGTCTCCAACCGCGCCGCGCTCCCCGAGACAGTCGGACCCGCCGGCATCGTCGTCGACCCCGACCACGCCCCCGCCGTCGCCGACCTCCTCGCACAACTCCTCCGCTCCCCCGCCGCCTTCGGCCACAACGTCCAACTCGGCCACGCCCACGCCGCCCGGTTCCACTGGTCGCAATGCGTCACCCGACTCGTCACCTCACTCCAACAATAAAGGTTACCACCACCATGTCCACCGACATCCGCACCTTTCGCGCCCTCGTCGTCGACGACGATCCCAACGCCATCGAATACATCTCCTATCTCCTCCGCCGCGAAGTGCCCGGATTGGAGATCACCTGCCGATCGACCGCCGACGTCTCCGGCGACTTCGAGATCTACCTTCTGGATAATGACTTCGCCGGTACGCGCGTCGCCTCCCGACTCACCGAAAACATCCGCCTGCGAAACCCCAACGCGCTGGTCCTGGCGTTCTCCGCGTCCCTCGATCTCGCCACGCTCAAGGGGCTCCTCAACGCCGGCTGCGACGCGGTGGCCGACAAGTCCGAACCCGCCGACCAAGTCCTGCTCATCGACATCATCCAACGCTACATCAGCGCCGCCACCCTCGAACACGCCCGCGTCTCCCAACGCCGGTCCACCCTGTCCTCCGTCGTCGACCTCCTCCGCGAATGGAATAAGCGATACGAATATGCCAGCATCCAACAGCGCACTCACGCGCACCGAAGGTGACAACCATGCAACCCACTCCCGCCCCTCAATTTCTTCCGCTCTCTTGGCGGCTTCTGCAGCGCGCTGCCGCAACGCTGCTGCTCTTGGTTCTGTCGCCGCTGTTGCTCGCCGTCGCCCTCGCCGTCCGCGCCACCTCGCCCGGGCCCGCCCTGTTCTCCCAGAGTCGCCCCGGCGCCGGACGGACGCCGTTTCGCGTCTTCAAGTTCCGCACCATGACCCTGGGTAGCGACGCCATCGAGTCACTCCAGCTCGGCGTCAGCCGTGGCGAGCCACGGGTAACACGCGTGGGCAAGGTCCTGCGCGAGCTCAAGATCGACGAACTCCCCCAGCTCTACAACGTCGTCCGCGGGCAGATGAACCTCGTCGGCCCACGCCCCATCGGCCCGGCGCTCGACAGACTTCTCACCGAGCAAATCCCGCACTTCCACCTCCGTTACACCGTACCCCCAGGCCTCACCAGCCTCGGCCAAATCTGCATCGACGACAACGACGCCGACATCCTCCAGGACTGGACCCTCCGCAGCCAAGCCGAATGCCACTACATCGACAACCTCTCCCCCCGCTACGACCTGATCATCCTTACCCTCACAGCCGCCTTCCTTCTCCGCCGCCTAACCAGCAACGTCCCCCGACGCCAGCCGCCCCCACCCGCTCTCACCTCGGCCTAAGTTCACCGGATCCCGCGGGGCGCCTCCGGTGAACCTCGTGCGATGAACCTCTCCAGTCACCGACGTCCGCCGCAAGATAGAGAGCGATCCGTGAACAGCACCCTCGCGTTCACTTCGGGTTGCCAATGGTCGTCTTCCATCTTTCCGACAGCCGCTGGTCGATCTGGCTCATCGGCGTGGTCGGCAGGTTGGTCAGCAGTTGCGTCAGGTGACGTCGCACATCCACCCCACTCCGGCGGCAGGTGCTGGTCAGGCTGGCGAGGACGGCGGTCCTCCTCCCGCCTCGTTCGTTGCTAACGAAGAGGTGGTTCTTTCTCCCCAGCACGATCCACTTCATCTCGTGCTCGCTGATGTTGTTGTCGATGAGCATCGCCGCTTTGCCCGCGAACACTGTCAGCTCTCTCCACCGCCGCAGGACGTAGCCCCATCGCCTCGGACATCGGGTGCTTGGGGAGAAGCCGCAGCTTCCAGTCGGAGAGCTTGCGGTGCAATGTTTCGAGCAGCGGCTGGGACCGTTCCCGCCGCAGTGACAGGCAGGCCTCGGTGGTCGCGTGCGTCGATTGGCGTTCAATGGCGTACAGCCGGCCTAAGAGTGCCACGACCTCCCGCGCGATGCCTGGGTGGGCCTTCTCGGCCTCCACGAACGTCCGATTGGCGTGCGCCCAACAGCCGGCCCGGGTCATCTGGTTGCCGACCCCCTTTCTGCAACCACGCCGTCGTGGCCGCCGTACCCGTCATCCTGTGATGTGCCCTTCTAGTCCTTCAGGAGCTTGACCGTACGGTCTCGGCTTCGGCTCGTGGTGAAGTCGAAGACGCCTTAGGGGTTGTGGTCGTCTCCGACGTAGACCCACATGCGGGGGGACCTGGCCTTGCCCATGACCACGCCACTCGGTCCGAGTTCCTAGATCAGATGACATTGCACCACCATGACACGACCAACAAGTTTGCCTGATGCACACTTCCGATCGCTCCCATTAAGACGTCCAACCGCCCGCTTCATGCCTTTTGTTTCCTGATCCGACCAGTAATAAGCGGGCCACTCCCGCTCCCCACCTAAACAAACCCCCCTTTTCGCGTCAGATTAACGTGTAGGGCATTAGCCCTTGTCCGTATCTCCGCCCCGGGACCCTCCCCACCGGTCCCCCGTTCCCCCCACCCCGCGGCGTCGCGGGGTTTCTTCATTGTCTTCCCCCACCAAGCCCGCCCGGCTCACCCCGGTGCGGCAAGGAGTTCTACATGCCTCAAGAAGGCAGTTCCCCGCGTCGACCCAACAAGCCCAAACCCAGCGCCGATCACCTCGGCCTCACCCCCGAACAGGAGCGCTACTGGCACGCCCGCCGCGGCGACGTGCTGGCGTTCGAGGAC
>JBBRUM010000107.1:0-9537 GCA_038247815.1 Tepidisphaerales bacterium
CGATCGAGGCGGTGCTCGACTTTACAAGTGAAACGCTCAAGATTTCCGATTATCGCCACACCCTCGAGCGGTTCCACGGATTTTACCTACCGCTCGAAGCCGGTTTGGTGAAAATGGGCGGGTGGGCGCAACGTGGTCTTGACCTGACGGACCGGCAAAAAACGCATCTGCTTGAAACAGATTTGCGCGTGCTCGGGGTAAACAATCCCGAGATGCTGGCCGTCTGCACAGACCTCCCTCCGCATGGAACGGTTAACGCCGCTTTCGGCTGCCTCTATGTGCTGGAGGGAGCGACCCTCGGCGGACAGGTCATCACCAAGTCGATCCACAAACATCTCGGCGTCACGCCCGCAACCGGCGGTCGTTTCTTCAACGGGTACGCCGAACGCACCGGTATGATGTGGCAGGCTTTCCGGGCGGCCATCACCGCCTCAGTCCCAAGTCCGTCCGACGAAGATGAAGTGGTAGCCGCCGCGAAAGCAACTTTCTCAAAATTGCATCATTGGATACGCGCCAAGGGCGGCAACCAGTGACTCAAGTCAACGGCACCACTCCTCCTCCGTGGGCTGGCCAATCGTACAGCGTCAAGCGGCACGGGATCACGATCACCAACTGCGACAGCGAGCCCGTGCAGACGCCCGGGTGTGTACAGGCGCACGGGGCAATGCTCGTGCTGCGGCCGACGGACCTCACTATCCTTCAAGCCAGCGAGAACACCGATGTGTTACTCGGACGCGCGGCGGAGTCGCTGCTAAATCAGCCGGTTCGAACCGCCATCGGGTCGAACGGCGAAATTAGCCTCAAAGCGTTCCTGGCAAACGAGCCCACCGACCGCAACCCGCTCTACGTCTTTACCTTGCCGGCAGCTGGGGAAATTCCGCCGTTGGACGTCACCGTCCACACAATTGAGGGCGTCGTGGTGGTAGAGTTTGAAGCCACCGGGCGCACCGGGGTCGGCGAGCCGGATTACTACGGGCTGGTGAAGAAGACCGTCGCCCGCCTTCAAACAGCGCGAACTCTTCGGGAGTTTTGCGACGTCACCGCCGACGAATTCCGAGCCCTCACCGGCTTGGACCGGGTGATGATCTACAAATTCCACGCCGACGGCCACGGCGAAGTGTTCGCCGAGAGCATGCGCGCCGACCTCAACCCGTGGCTGGGGCTTCACTATCCGGCCGAGGACATCCCGCAACCGGCGCGGGAGGTGATGAAACAGGTCTGGATCCGCCCGACGCCGGACGTGGCGGGTGCTCTGGCGGAACTTGTTCCGCTCACCAACCCGGACACCTGCCGTCCCCTCACCATGACTTTCTGCGCCCTGCGCGGGGTGTCGGTCATGTACACCGAGTACCTCAAGAACATGAAGGTCACGGCCGGGCTCACCCTGCCCATCCGCCGGGGCAACGACCTCTGGGGGCTTATCGCCGGCCACCACTACGCCGGGCCGAAGTTCGTGCCGTACCAAGTGCGTGCTGCAAGTGAGTTCCTGGCCCAGGTGGTTTCCCTTCAGCATCAAGCCGCTGAGGACCGGGAGCACTTGATTTACCGGCTTAAGCTCGACGGGACACACCAGCAACTGGTCGCGGAGGCGGCACTGGACGGCGGGTTGGCCACGATGACCGACGGCCGGCCGACCCTGCTCGATGGAGTCGTATCGGGCGGGGTGGCGATCTATCATCACGAGCGCTGGTGGCGGGTCGGAACCACCCCCACTGAAACCAAACTCGAGGCCTTGGCTGAGTGGCTGAAGGATCGGCCCGAGTTCGTATCCCCCACCCGCCCGCTCTACGTGACCGACTCGCTAAGTCGCGATTACCCGCCGGCTGCGGAGTTTGCCGATGTCGCGAGCGGGCTGCTGGCCATCCCCCTTTCCCGCTCCAACCGAAACCTGATGATCTGGTTCCGGCCCGAAATCGCCCATACGGTCAACTGGGGCGGGAACCCCTACGACAAACCGTCCGTGCCCGGGCCCAATGGTCCCCGACTCACCCCACGGCGGAGCTTCGAGCTGTTTCAGGAGTCCGTCCAAGGGCGATCGGCGCCCTGGTTGCCGGTGGAGCTCGACGCCGCCGCCCGGCTGCGGATGCTGGTCATGGAGCTGGTCGTCACCCGATCTGAGCTGCTGGCGGACCTCAACGCCGACCTGACCCGGTCGAACGAGGAGTTGGATGCCTTCGCCTACGTCGCCAGCCACGACTTGAAGGAACCGCTCCGGGGCATCCACAAGTACGCGCACCAGTTACTGGAAGAGTCGGCCGAGAAAGACTACGAGCATCGCAAAAGGCTCGATGGGCTCCTGCGGCTGACCGTACGAATGGACAGCCTGCTGGACTCGCTGCTCCACTTCTCCCGCGTCGGACGGGCCACGCTGCAAACCGAAGACACGGACCTTAACAAAGTCATTGATGAAGCCATCGAAATGGTGGATGCCCGGCGAACCGAGGGGCTGACGGAGATAGCCGTTCTCCGGCCACTTCCCAACGCCTTTTGTGACCCGGTGCGGTGCCGTGAGATCTTTGTCAACCTGCTGTCGAACGCGCTAAAGTACAATGACAAACCGCATAAACGGGTTGAGGTCGGTTTCATCGCCCCGCACGAGGAAGACCCCCGGCCCGGGTGCCCCACCGGCTCGGACGATCTCACCATCTTTTACGTGCGTGACAACGGTATTGGAATTGCGCCGCGATACTTCGAACAGGTGTTCAAGATGTTCAAGCGACTGCACGGTCGGGACGAGTACGGCGGAGGCACCGGAGCCGGGCTGACCATCGTCCAAAAGCTGGTCGAGCGGCACCACGGCCGCGTCTGGCTGGATTCGACCCCGGGTGCGGGGACAACCTTCTATTTCACCCTCTCGTCTCGGGAAGGAGCCTGAAATGGCCCGGACCAGCCCGCCGCCCGCACTGCTCATCGTCGTCGAAGACTCGGACGAGGATTTTGAAACCGTCGTCGAGGCGGTCAAGCGCTCCGGTGTTTTGACCGAGGTGCGGCGGGCGACGTCGGGCGAGGCCGGCGTGGCGGCGCTCGACCGACTTGCAATTGACCGCCCCGTGATCGTCCTCATGGACTTGAACACGCCCGGAACCGACGGCCGAGAGGCGCTCACGATTCTCAAAACAAACCCGGCCTTGAAGTCCATCCCTGTTGTCGTGTTCAGCACCTCCGCCAACCCGAAGGACGTCGAGTTCTGTTACGCCGCCGGGGCCAACGCCTACCACGTCAAACCCGTCCAGTACCCGGACCACCTCCAACTGGTCATCGACCTCGTCGGCTACTGGTTCGGCCGGGTTGAGTTACCCGCCACCGGAGGGTCCGGCTCATGAAGGAAGCAATGTCTCCCCCATCGGTTGCGGTGTGGCGGGTCGTCATCATCGAGGACAGCCTCGAAGACCGGGAGGAGATTCGCCGTCTGCTGCTCCAGGGTTCGGACCGCCGATACCAATTCGTCGAGGCCGAGACCGGGGCCGCCGGGGTGCGGGCCATTGTCGATGCTCCAAGCGGCTCGCCCGACTGCGTGGTGCTCGACTTCACCCTGCCCGACGCAGACGCAATGGACATTTTGGCGGAGGTCATCGGTGCAGACGGGCTGACCGTCTGTCCGGTGGTGGTAATGACCGGAACTGCCGGCCCGCAGTTCGGCCCGGCGGTGCTTCGGGCCGGCGCGCAGGATTTCATCGGCAAAAGCTGGATGACGGCCGAAAGCCTGACCCGAGCGGTGGAGAACGCCGTCGAGCGCTGGGCCATGACCCGGGAACTACGGGTCCGTACAGAAGCACTGAAGGTCAGTCAGGAGCAGTTGCAGCTCGCGGTCGAGGTCGCGGGGCTGGGCGTTAGCCGGATTGACTACGCGACGAACACCGTCGTTCTGGACACGATCGCCGCGGCCCTGTTCGGGCTCGACGCCCATGTGCCACTGTCGCGAGCGGCTATCCACGCCACCTTCCACCCGGACGACAAGGACGAGATCTTTCGACGGATCAACCTGTCCTTCGACCCGGCCGGGGAGCGCACATTCGGCATGGAACACCGCGTCGTCCACTTCGACGGATCGGTGCACTGGCTGTCCGTCAAGAAAAAGTTGATGTTTGCGGAGTCCGCCGGCGTCCTCCGCCCGATGACGGGTGTGCTCGCCGCGACTGACATCACCGCGCGGAAAGTCGGCGAGGAGCAGTTGCGCGAGGCGGAGCGGCGGTTCCGTCAGACCGTCATGAACGTCTCGGTTCCAACCCTGCTCCATGCCGACGACGACACCATCCTGCTCGTCAACCAAGCTTGGACCGACATCTCGGGTTACCGCAAACAGGACATCCCCACCATCAGCGACTGGACCGAAAAAGCCTATGGCGAACGCAACGCCCTGGCCAAGGATTTCATCCGCACCTTGTTCGCGGCCGAAACCCGGACAGACAACGGCGAATGGACTGTCACGACCGCCGCGGGCGAGAAGCGGGTTTGGCATTTCTCGTCCACGCCCGCTGGCCGCGAGCCCGGCGGACGCCGGTTGATTGTCAGCACCGCCATCGACATCACCGAGCGCAAGCATTCAGAAGCGGCGCTGCGCACCTCCGAGATCCGCTACCGGCGGCTTTTCGAAGCCGCCACGGACGGCGTGCTGCTGCTCGACGGGGAGACGGGCCGGATCACCGACGCCAATCCCTACATCCTCGAAGTGCTCGGCTCCACACGCGAGGATATGCTCGGTAGGGAACTGTGGGAAATCGGCATGTTCGCGGATGCCACCGCGAGCCGCGCGGCGATGGCCGAACTCCAGATGAGCAGTTACCTCCGCCACGACGACCTCCCGCTGCAAAGCAAGACAGGTCAGCGCCGCGAGGTCGAAGTGGTCGCCAATGTGTACTTCGAAGACGGCCACCGAGTCATCCAATGTAACATACGCGACATTTCCGAACGCAAGCGAGTCGAGAAGCAGCTTAAGGAGTTCAACGAACATCTCGAACGCGTCGTCGCCGAGCGGACCACCGAGATCAACCGCCGGGCGACACAGCTTCAGGCACTCGCGGGGCAACTGATCGACGTCGAGCAGAGGGAACGTCAGCGAATCGCCATGATCCTGCACGACCACCTTCAGCAACTCCTTACGGCAAACAAGTTTCACGTGGGAATCCTCCGCAAACAGCTGCCCCAAGATGCTCATGGCAAGACGCTTAAAAAGATAGAAGTGCTGCTGGATGAGTCCCTCAACGCCTCGCGCAATCTGACGGTCGAACTGTCGCCGCCGATCCTGCAACATGGAAGCATGACGGAGGTCCTCGCGTGGCTGGCCAAATGGTTCAGTACCAAGCATGGACTATCCGTGGAGGTCCAAGCCGACACGGAGGGCCAACCGCTGCCCCCGGAGGTCCGATTGCTCATATTCCAAGTCGTCCGCGAGGTGCTGTTCAACGTGGTCAAGCACGCCAAAACTGATCGGGCACGCGTGGAACTGGGCAGGACCAGCAACGGCGAGGTCCAAGCCGTCGTGAGCGACGCGGGCGCCGGGTTTGACCAGGCACAGTCCCACTCCAACTACAGCGCTGGCAGCGGACTCGGCCTATTCAGCATCAGAGAACGGCTCGACTGGCTGGGCGGCACATTCAGAATCGAAAGCGTTCCCGGTCAGGGCACCCGCGCCACCGTCACCGCGCCCATGCGGCTTAGGGGAACATCAGACGCCCACACCCCAGAACATCCCGGAGCCACCGCCGCAAATACCTCGGAAATCACGGGTGTGAAGATTACTCAAGTGCCTTAGAAGCAGCGGTCCGAATCGAGTCGCGTCAGCAGTTGAATGCTGCTGGTTTGGACAAATGGAAGCAATTCCCCCTGAGGATTCGTGAGCGAATCATCGCAATGTATCAACGTGACGACGGGACAGCCGATATCGCCGAGGCGCCCGGGGCCTCCGAGTCGGGAACACGGCATGTTCGGCAACACTTTCGCGAGCGCGGCACGCACTCTGCGCGGAAGGGCAAGCCAGGTCGCAAGAGCGGTTTGACGCCGGAAATCGCCGAACGTCTGCGCGAACCCGTCGCCGCCGGCTGCGGGGCGACCCGCTAATAACTGCGTGGGTGAGATCGGTCCGCCTACCGCTTTGCAAGTCGGATCTCAAATTGGACCAAGAGCGTGTGGAGAAAGGCCAAGGGCAGGATGCCTTCACTCGCCGCCGGCAGGGTCTAGGAGCTGGGCAAGGGGGTCGGTGCCGCCCTCGCGCCGATCACGAGCGAAGATTGCGGCGGGTTCTTCAAAAACTGGGGAGACGCCGCCACATGAAGAGAGCCGTTGCCTTGGTCTGACCCGCGTCCCCCCCGGATCTACCATCCGGCGATGATCCAGCCCTCGCGCCTCCGCGTTCTCGCCGACCTCCCAGCCGACCCCACCGCACCCTATGTCCTCTACTGGATGCAAGCCGCCCAGCGCGCCCACTTCAATCACGCCCTCGAACACGCCGCCACGCTCGCTAACCAGATCAAGAAGCCCCTGCTAGTCTGCTTCGGCTTGATGGACGACTACCCCGACGCCAACCAGCGGCACTACGCTTTCCTCCTCGAAGGTTTAGCCCAGCTCGCGCCGCTTCTCCAAGCCCGTCGAATCAAGTTCGTCGTCAACCACGGGCCGGCCCCCGAGGTCGCCCTCCACCACGCCAAGAGCGCCGCCGTTGTCGTCTGCGACCGCAACTACCTCCGCCACCACATCGCCTGGCGCGCCCACGTCGCCGCCCACGCCAAGAAGCGCGTCGTGCAGGTTGAATCCGAAGTCGTCGTCCCCGTCGAAACCGCCTCCCCCAAGCACGAATATGCAGCCCGCACCCTCCGCCCGAAGATCCACAAGCTCTACCAAGACTATCTCGCCCCCCTCCCTCCTGTCCCCCGGAACCACTCCGCCCTCGCCCGCAAACTCGCACCAAATCCCCGCTTCCCCGAGCTCGACCCGCTCACCCCCTCCGTCACCCTCGCCAAGCTCAAACTCGACCGCTCGGTCTCCCTCGTCTCGCACTACTCCAGCGGCGAAACCGCAGCCCGCACCCGCCTCGCCGCGTTCGTCCAAACCTCCCTCGCCACCTACGCCGAGGGCCGCAACGAACCCGCAGCCGGCGCAACCTCCCACATGTCCCCCTACCTGCACTTCGGCCAAATCTCCCCCATCGAAATCGCCCTCGCCGCCCAAGCCGCCGCCACCCCCACACCCGACCGCGACGCCTACATCGAGGAGCTCATCGTCCGCCGCGAACTCGCCATGAACCACGCGTTCTACAACCCCCGCTACGACCAGTTCGCCGGCCTGCCCGACTGGGCCCGCAAGACCCTCACCGCCCACGCCAACGACCCCCGCCCCCACACCTACACCCTTCCCCAGCTCGAAGCCGCCGAAACCCGCGACCCCTATTGGAACGCCGCCCAGATGGAGATGACCCGCACCGGGTTCATGCACAATTACATGCGGATGTACTGGGGAAAGAAAATTCTCGAGTGGTCCCCCACGCCGGAGCTCGGGTTTCAGTGGAACCTGCACCTGAACAACAAGTATTTCCTTGACGGCCGCGACGCCAATTCGTTTACCGGCGTCGGCTGGGTGTATGGTTTGCACGACCGCCCTTGGGGCCCCGAGCGCCCAATCTTCGGCCTGATCCGGTACATGAACGCCGCCGGCTTGGAGCGCAAGTTTGACATCGACGCCTACGTCAAAAAAGTCGCCCTCCTCGCCTAAAACCCGCCGCTCCTCATCCCCACCCCACAAACTTCAACTATCCTCCCTCCCGCCCCTCCCCCCTACACTCCCCCCTCTGGCCCGACCCGAAGCCGTTGCATTCTCCCATCCTCTCCGTGTTTCTCCGTGTCCTCCGCGTCTCAGTGGTGAATCCCCCCCATGCCGTTACTTCAAATCTCCAATCTCGAAAAGTCGTACGGCCAGCGCGTGCTCTTCCACGGCCTCGACTTCGTCATCAACCCCGGCGAACGCGTCGGGCTCATTGGCGACAACGGAACCGGCAAATCAACCCTCTTCCGAATCATCACCGGCTTGGACAAACCCGAGTCCGGCAGCATCGTCATACCCTCCGGCGTCAAGATCGGAATGCTCGAGCAAGACCCCACCTTCCAAACCGACGATACCGTCATCGACGAAGCCGAGCTCGCATTTAAAGAACTCCACGACCTCGCCCACGAAATGCGCGAGCTCGAACACCAAATGGGCGAACCCGACGCCGACCTCGACAAGGTCATGGAGCGGTACACCGAAGCCCAGCACCTCTACGAAGACGGCGGCGGCTACGCGTGGCACCATCGCCTCGAATCCACCCTCCTCGGCGTCGGCCTGACCAAAGACACTTGGGAACAGAAAATCCCCTCGCTCTCCGGCGGACAACGCTCCCGCCTCGCCCTCGCCAAGCTCCTGATCAACCAGCCGGATGTCCTTCTTCTTGACGAACCCACCAACCACCTCGACCTCGCCGCCATCGAGTGGCTGGAGAACTACCTCCTCGGCTACGAGGGCGCGTCGCTGATCATCTCCCACGACCGTTACCTCCTCGACCGCCTCGCCACCCGCGTCGTGCACCTCCGAGAGCGGAAGTTCACCAGCTACCCCGGAAACTACTCCAACTTCCTCCAGCAAAAAGAGCTCAACGACCTCACCCGCCAGCGGCAATTCGAAGCCCAACAAAAGGACATAGAAAAACAGTCGGAATACATCCGCCGCTTCAAAGCCGGCCAACGCGCCCGTCAGGCCAAGGGCCGCGAACGCCGCCTTACACGCCTGATAGAATCCGGCGATGTCATGCAAGCCGCCGAGGGCCAAAAACAGATCCACCTCAAGTTCCACACCGACCTCCGCGCCGGCGACCGCGTCCTCAAGCTCAAGAACCTCTCAAAGAGCTTCGAAGCCAAGAAGCTCTGGCAGAGTATCGGCTTTGAGATCATGCGCGGCGAGCGGATCGGCATCATCGGGCCCAACGGCTGCGGGAAGTCGACGCTCCTCAAGTGCCTCTTGGGCGAGATGGACGCCGACGACGGCGACATCACGTGGGGCGCGTCGCTGAAAATCGGCTACTACGACCAGCGACTCGGCATGTCCGACATCGGCGAAGACGGCGACCTCGACGAAGACGCCACGGTCTATGACGCACTGGGCGTCGGCCGAACGCTCAACGACAATCAGATCCGCAGCATCCTCGGCATGTTCCTCTTCCGCGGCGACGACGCAGAGAAGCGGCTGGACATGCTCTCCGGCGGCGAGCGCGCCCGCGTGCGACTCGCCCAGCTCCTCGCCGACAAGCCCAACGTCCTAATCCTCGACGAACCCACCAACCACCTCGACGTAGCCTCCTGCGCCGCCCTCGAAGCCGCACTCTCGACCTTCGAAGGCACCGTCCTCTGCGTCTCCCACGACCGCTACTTCCTCGACCGCCTCGCCAAGCGACTCTTCATCATCACCCCCCCCGACCTCAACGACTTCATCCCCCCCGCCCCCACCCCCGACGAAACCCCCATCGGCATCTACTCGGCATGGGCACTCCGAGAAAAACAACGCGCCGCCCAAGCC
>JBBRUM010000108.1:0-9537 GCA_038247815.1 Tepidisphaerales bacterium
CCGCACACGATTCGTGCAGAGCCGGGTTTCACGCCCATTGAACGCGCAGTCCACCGCGAAGGACCGATTTCATTATCAATACGCTTGATCGCACGTGGGCGGATTCAGTTTGTACGTGGCTGGAACCGTGCGGGTTCGAGACGGAAAGGTACGAAAAGTGCGGGGGTCTTGGCGTCGTATGGAACTGGCAAGATAGGGGGTGAATTTACGTGACGCCCATGAGTCGGGCGGCTTCCTGGCAGTCTTTGTCACCGCGACCTGACAAATTGACAATGATGACGGCGTCTTTTGGCAGCTTGGGCGCTATGTCCGCGAGGGCGGCGATGGCGTGGGCCGTTTCAAGGGCGGGGATGATGCCCTCCTTGACACTGAGTAGCTTGAACGCGTCGAGTGCGGCCGAGTCGGAAATTGCGGTGTATTCGACTCTGCCGGAGTCTTTCCAGAACGCGTGTTCCGGGCCGACGCCGGGGTAATCCAAACCGGCCGAGCAGGAGTGGACCGGGGCCGTCTGGCCGTCATCGTCCTGGAGCACGTAGGACAGCGAACCGTGCAGCACTCCGGGCCTGCCCTGCGTGAGCGACGCCGCGTGTCTGCCGAGGTCCATGCCATCGCCGCCGGCTTCAACGCCGACCAGCCGGACGGACGTGTCTTTCTCGAAGGGCGCGAAGATTCCGGCGGCGTTGGACCCACCGCCGACGCAGGCGACGACAACTTCAGGGAGCTTACCGACCAGTTCCAAGCACTGCCGCCGCGCTTCGATTCCCATGACAGACTGAAAGTCCCGCACCATCGTTGGGAACGGGTGCGGACCGACGACCGAGCCGATGATGTAGTGGGTGTGCTCGACCGAACCCATCCAATCGCGCATGGCTTCGTTGGTGGCGTCCTTGAGTGTCTTGGAACCCGAGGTGACCTCGATCACCCGAGCGCCCATCAGCTTCATTCGGAAGACATTGAGGTTCTGGCGTCGAATGTCCTCCGTGCCCATGTACACGTCGCACTGGAACCCGAACAACGCAGCCGCCGTGGCACTTGCGACACCATGCTGCCCCGCGCCGGTTTCGGCGATGATCCGCTTCTTGCCCATCCGCAGGCAGAGCAGGGCCTGGCCAATGGTGTTGTTAATCTTATGGGCGCCGGTGTGATTGAGGTCCTCGCGCTTGAGGTAAATGCTTGCACCGCCAAAATGGTCGGTGAGTCGGCGGGCGAAGTACAGGCGGGAGGGCCTGCCGACAAAATCGGCGAGGATTCGGTGGAACTCGGAAATGAAGGCCGGGTCGACCTTGGCCCGGTTGTATTCGGCTTCGAGTTCGGCGAGGGCGTGTACGAGGGTTTCGGGGACGAATGTCCCCCCGAACTGGCCGAAGTAACCGGGGGTTGCATCGGACGCGGGTTTTTCAAGCGTTGCGGTGGCCATGACAGAAGTAAGCCTACGAGCAGTTTGGGTGTTGCAGCAACGATCCCTGGGAGAATGACGCCGGTTTTGAACACCGCCGCGGAGATCTGGGGGGGATGCGCGGTGCGGGGGGCCTTCAGGACTTACTGCTCATCATCGGGGATGGGACGTTTCCAGTGTCGGGCGTACCAGTAAGCTCCGGTGGCTCCCACGACTCCGGCGCCTGCGAAGTCGAGCGGAAGGGCCCGGGCGGGGGGCACATCGATCACGCCGGTGGAGAGGATGCCTGGATCGGAGTAGGCGTAGCCGTACATCGCGATTCCGGCAGCGACGACGCCCAACCAATGCGGCCAAAGGGGCGTGGTCGGGGAGATTATGAAGTGGACGGCGGCAGTGGCGATGAACGCCGCCAAGCCAATGCCGATGACGGCTTGTTGCTTGCCGTCAGTGGGAACAAGAAACCACGCGAGGATAGCGGTTGCTCC
Organism: Tepidisphaerales bacterium; assembly: GCA_038247815.1. Taxonomy (GTDB): domain Bacteria; phylum Planctomycetota; class Phycisphaerae; order Tepidisphaerales; family Tepidisphaeraceae; genus JBBRUM01. Next base: position 1,882 of record JBBRUM010000108.1, read on the forward strand.
GGCGGTGCAAAGGAACGCCAACACGATTTCGCCCGTGGTCGACGAAGGCGGGGGCACGCCGTCTCGTGCGTCGTCGGGCGCGAGTATCCCCCTGCCGACAAGAAGGAGAATGGCAAACTGGCAAAGCCCCATGAGTGCGGCCAGGATTACCAATTCGAGTGCGAGATATGGGAAGGGATTGGTGGCCGGGCCGAAGGTGAAGAGCACGTCGCGCATTCGGCCGGACTGCCACGACAAGGCGACGAGGGAGAAGGCGGCAGCGAAAAGTCCGGCGTCGGGGCGAATTCTCCCGCCGAGGAGTGTTCCGAGCAGGCACGAAATAAATATCACTGCTGCGGTGAGCACGATGGCCACCACCGGCGAAGGCTGGGCGAGAAGACTGCCCGCCCGCGAGCCGACCGCGGGCAAGCCGAATGCCGCGCCGGCCGTCGCCGCGAGAACACACGCCACAGCCCCGCCCGAGAGAAGGGTAAGTCGCGTCCGCCAATACGTCACAAGTGACATGCGGGATGTTGTACCGCACGGGACGTGGACATCCTACGGGTGGGGTCAAACAATGCGTGTCGCGGGCGGGCTTCCCGCGAAAGGGAAGATCACGGGCCGGGTCGGATCGGGGATGGTGCATGACGCTATCGCTGTTCGGAAACGAATTGCCGGACGACGGGTCGGGCTCGCGTCGGCGCGGCGCTCCCCCCCCGCCGCCGAGGAAAGCAGTGCCAATGGCTCGCGGCACGATCGTTGCCGTCGCGCTTGAAAACTCGCTGGACAAGACTTTGACCTATGGCGTGCCGCCGGGGCTGGTGTCGGAGGTGGCGGTCGGTCAGCGGGTGAAGGTGCCGCTGGGGCGGGCGAACAAGCCGGCGTACGGGTACATCGTGGAGCTGCCCGAGTCGACCGACGTTCCGCCGGAGAAGATGAAGAAGCTGGGGGGGATCGAGGACGCGCGGGTGATTCTGACCCCGGCGCTGATGGAGCTGGCGCGGTGGATGAGTCGGTACTACATCTGTCCACTGGGGACGGTGCTGGAGACGGTTATTCCGTCGGCGGTGAAGAAGCGGATTGGCTTGGGGTATCAGACGATTGCTAGGGCGGCGGTGAGTCGACAGCGGCTACAGGAACTTGTGGAGGCGGCAAAAACGACCAAGCGCCGTGCGGTTCTGGCGCGATTGCTGCAAGTGCCGGAGGGGGAGGGGATCGCCTTGGAGACTCTGGCAGCCGAGGCGGGGGTGAAGACCGCAACGGCGCGAAAACTTGCGGCGCTCGGGGTGATCTCACTGGCAACCGTGCCGGACATCGCGGGGCTGGAACTGACGTCGTCGACGCCGACCGAGGCGGACATCGAGCTCAACCCCGAGCAGAAGCGCGCGTTTGACTCCATCATGGCCAAGGCCGATGCGGGGTTCTCGGTGTCGCTGCTGATGGGCGTGACGGGGTCGGGGAAGACCGAGGTGTATCTGCAGGCGATCCGGCGGGTGATCGCGGCGGGGAAGCAGGCGATTGTGCTCGTTCCGGAGATCGCGCTGACGCCGCAGACGGTGGCGCGGTTTACCGGGCGGTTCCCGCGGGTGGCGCTGTTGCACTCGGGGTTGACGCAGAGTCAGAGGCACAGGCAGTGGCAGACGATTCTGGCGGGGAAGGCGGACGTGGTGGTGGGGGCGAGGTCGGCGGTGTTCGCGCCGGTGCCCCGGCTGGGGATGGTGGTGGTGGATGAGGAGCACGAGGGTTCGTACAAGCAGGATCAAGCGCCGAGGTACAACGCGCGGGATGTGGCGATCAAACGGGCACAGGTGGAGGGTTGCTTGTGTTTGCTGGGCAGCGCGACACCGTCGCTGGAGTCGTACCTGCGGGCGGGGGCGAGGGGGGGCAAGCCGCCGGCGATGCTCGTGCTGCCGGGGCGGGTGCGGGGGATCCAGATGCCGGCCGTCGAGCTGGTGGACATGAAGCGGGAGGCGCGCATCCGTCGTGCGGTGCACCTGATTTCCACGCGACTCGAGCACCTGCTGCGGACCACACTTGAGAAGGGCGAGCAGGCGATTTTGCTGCTGAACCGGCGGGGGTATTCGAGCTTCGTCTTCTGCCCGAGCTGCGACGAGGCGATCGAGTGCAAGTTCTGCGACGCGACGCTCACCTACCACCGCAACCCTGACTCGAGCGGGGTGGGCGGGTCACACAAGGCGGCGCTGCACACTGGACAGATGCACTGCCACTACTGCTTGGCGGTGAACGCGCTGCCGAACAAGTGCCCGAAGTGCGGGAAACTGCTTTCGCTCTTCGGCTTGGGCACGCAGCGGGTGGAGGAGGAACTCGTGCGCCGGTTTCCGGATTTGAAGTACGCTCGGGTGGACTCTGACACCATGCGGTCAGCAAAGGATTACGAGGAGCTGCTGCAAAAGTTCGGGCGGCGGGAAATTCAGCTGATGCTTGGTACGCAAATGATCGCCAAGGGACTGGACTTTCCGAATGTCACGCTGGTGGGCGTGATCTCGGCAGACACGGCGCTGGCGTTGCCGGATTTTCGGGCTGCGGAGAGGACGTTTCAGCTGATCACGCAGGTGGCTGGAAGGGCGGGGCGGGGGGATCTCCCGGGCCGAGTGGTGGTGCAGACGTACCTGCCGGAAGACCCGACGATTCTGGCGGCGCTGCGGCAGGACTACGCGGGGTTTGCCGAGAAGGAGCTCGAGCAGCGACGGGATGTGGGCCTGCCGCCGTTTGCCCGGTTGGCCCGGATCATCATGCGTGACGAGGATGAAACGAAGCTCAACATGTCGGCGGCGACACTCGCCGACGGGCTGGCGACGTTCCTGCCAAACTTCCCAGACGTGCGGATCAAGGGGCCCATGCCGTGCGCGATCAACCGGATCGCGGGGTACCACCGGGCGAACATCTTGATTTCGGCGCCCACTCCCCAGCCGATCCAGCAGATTTTGGCGCTGGCGCGGGAACAGGGAATGCTCAAGAACCTCGACCGCGTCGCAGTAGACATCGACCCGATTAGTTTGTTGTAGCGACTGATCCCTCAGCGGCCGAGGGCTTTGACGATCTCACGGATGTCGCCGACTCGGGTGATCTTCAAGCCGAAGTTTTCGCCGACCTTGACGGCTTCGCCGTAGCCGATGGGCCTGTTGTTGATAAGCAGTTCCAGGGGTTCTTCCGAGCTTTTGGAGAACTCGATGATGGCCCCGACGCCGAGGCGCATGACTTCGTTCAACGAAAGTTTGCGTTCGGCGAGTTTGACGATGACGGGGACTTGCAACAGGAGAATGCGTTCGACGTCGGACTTGGGCGGGGAGGTTTCGGCTGCAAGGACGGGCATTGCTATGGGAGGTTATCGGTCGGAGGGGGTGGGGCACTTCAGTGCGATAGGTTGCTGCGGGGGAAATCAGAACGACTGGCCGGAAAGCTCGATGCGGAGGTTGGGGCCGGGTGGGGAAGTCGAAAGTGTCGCGCCGAGGGTGTGGGCGATGTGTCTGAGGAGATTCAAACCGGGTACGGCGGGGTCGCCGGGAATGAGTTCGTTGGGTCGGGGTGGGGTGACGAGTTGTTTGCGGTGGAGGTCGGAGAGGTCGCCGAGGGACTCGGCGGTGATGGACCAGTGGCCGGGGTGCGGTTGGGTGGGGGAGACGACTGTGAGGGAAAGCTTGGCAAGGGGGGGGGTGGCGTGGGCGAGTGTGTGATCGAGGAGGGCGGCGGCGGCGAGGGAAAACAGGGCGCAGTCGGTGAGGGCCACGCCGTCGCCGAGTATTTCGAGCGCGAACCGTGAGTCGGCGGCGGATTGGGCGTAGCGATCGGTGAGGTCGCGGGCGAGGACTTTGAGGTCCAGGGGTGAGGATCGGAGGCGGACGAGACCTAGGCGGAGGCGTTCGACGCAGATGTGGCGTTCGGCTATTCCGAGGAGTTCGAGGATGGAGCTTCGCAGGCAGTCGACATCGGCGCGGGACTCGGCGAGTTCCGGGTGCTCGGCGAGATCGCGGCGAAGTATCTCGGTTTGAAGAAGAAGGCTATTGGCGCTGACGCGGAGGTCGTGTGTGAGGGTGGAGAGGTGTGAGGCGTGTGGGTCGGTTCCGACGGGGGTGGCGGTGGCGGGGTGAGCGGGCGGAGGCTGACTAGACTCGGCTGTCGACATGACGCGGGTCAGTGTCGCACAACCCCGACCGGCTGCAAGAAGAGAAGATTCAAAACCATGTCGAACGCCCAAGGCCCGCAGCCGACCCAACCGGAGAAACACGATCCGTACGCGGCCCTGCGGCTGCCGGCGTATCGGCACTACGTGATGGGGTGGTTTGTGCTGGTGTTGGGGCAGCAGGTGCAGTCGGTGGCGGTGGGTTGGGAGATGTTGAACCGGACGGGGTCTGCGTTTTCGCTGGGGATTGTGGGGCTGATGCAGGCGTTGCCGCTGCTGCTGTTTACGCTGCCGGCGGGGGCGATGTGCGACAGGTACGACAGGCGGAAGATCGTTCTGATAGCGTCGATGGTGACGGCGGGGTCGTCGGTGGTGCTGGGGTTTTGGTCGTACGCGGCCGGGCCGGTGTGGTTGGCGTATGCGGCGCTGTTCGTGGGGGGGACGGCGCAGTCGATTGGCTGGCCGGCGCGGGGGGCGATCATGCCAACGATCGTGCCGAGGCCGCTGTTTCCCAACGCGGCGGCGTGGAACTCGTCGCTGTTTCAGGTGGCAGCGATGACGGGGCCGGCGCTGGGGGGGGTGATTATCGCGTTCTCGGCGCCGGCGGCGTATTTCACCTACGCGGCGCTGACGCTGGTTTTCTCGTGGCAACTGGTGAGACTCAAGGGGAACTTCAAACCGGTGCGAATGGAGGGCAAGCAGGGGCGGGTGGAGGAACTGCTGGAGGGGTTGCGGTTTGTGTTTCGGACGAAGTTGATTTTGTCGGCGATGACGCTGGACCTGATGGCGGTGTTGCTTGGGGGGGCGGCTGCGCTGCTACCGGTGTACGCGAAGGACATATTGCACGTTGACGAGCGGGGGCTGGGCGTGCTGCGGTCGGGTGAGGCGGTGGGGGCGGTGGCGATGGCGCTGTTTTTGGCGCACAGCAAGCCTTTTGGAAAGGCGGGGACGGCGATGCTGTGGTCGGTGGCGGGGTTTGGGGTGGCGGTGATCGTGTTCGGGGTGAGCACGAGCTTTTGGCTGTCGTTTGCGATGCTGGTGGTGATGGGGGCGACGGACAGCGTATCGGTGATTGTGAGGAACACGCTGGTGACGCAGTTGGCGCCGGACGCGATGCGCGGGCGGGTGAACGCGGTGAACACCGTGTTCATCGGTTCGTCGAACGACTTGGGCGCGTTTCGGGCGGGGTCGATGGCGGGACTTTTCGGGCCGGTGTTCTCGGTGGTGGTGGGCGGTGTGGGGACGCTGGCGTCGGTGCTGTTTGTGGCGTGGCGGTGGCCGGAGCTGCGGAAAATGGGGAAGCTCACGGAGGTCAAGGGTGAGCACGAGTAAGCGCGCCACCGCCCCGCACGGCGACCTTGCAGGGGTCGTGCGGGGCGGCGTGAGAGTGAGGATCGGCGGAGGCGAGATTACTTCTTGAGCTCGGCGGGAACGGCGAAGACGCTGTCGTCGATTTCGACGTTGTGCTTTAGTTCGGTGATCTTCGTTTCAACGATGGCCATGCCGAGGTCCTGGATCATGGTGTGGGCGACCTTGATTCCATCGACGTCCCTGTAATCGGCGAAGGTCATGGTGACGGGGATCTCGCCTTGGGGGGACTTGATCGTGCTTTGTTGCTTGAGCAAGAGTCCGGTTTCGCGGCTGTAGAGTTGGGTGGTGGTACCGGACGCGTTGACCAGTTCGACCTTGTCGGCGACCTTTCCGTCGAAGGTTTCCTCGCCGGCGAGGCGGATGGTGGGGAACGCCTTCTCGGGCGCGGTGGCGATGTCGAAGTAAGCGCGTTCCTTGAACTGAACGAGTTCATCGCCGGTGACGAGGCGGTCGCCGGTCATGGGATTTTTCTCCCAGGCGGTCGTTCCGTCGAAGCCTTGCTCGCTGCCACCGATGCCGGTGATCTCCTGCTTGACGTGAAGCAGGTCGGGGGACTTGGCGGTCATTTCGATGGTGCCCTTGAGGTTCTGGCCCCTAACCTCGAGGGCAAGGGTCATCTTGCGGGATGTGAGCTTGTCGTAAGCGGCCTTGCCGCCGGTGACCTCGATGTATTTTTCGATGATGGCTTTGGCTTTGGGGTCATAGCCGGAGGCTGAGTCCGGGGTTTCCCGAGCTTCGGCGAAACCCGCGGTGAGAGCGACGATCGCGGCGAAACCGGCGAGCACGCGTTTGGGGAACACATGAACCATGGGACGTTCTCCTTCAAAGAGTGGGTGTGAGGCGAGAGTGTCTACCAAGCCTACGGCAGGCGGGTGACGGCGGGCGATTGTGCGAGGATCCAGTTACGGGCTTTATCGACGACGGGATCTTTCCCGGCGAGCAGGGCGCGGCGGTCAAACGCAACGACCTCGTCGGGCTCGACGCCGTTGCCTTCGAGCACTTTTCCGCTGGCTGAGGTGTAATTGGCGAAGACGTATTGGAATCGGTCGCCGTTGGGGAGGAGCTCGATGACGCTGGGCAGCGCCGCGCCGGCGGAGCGGGCGCCGAACACGCGGGCCCGGCCGATGTCGCGCATTCCGCCGGCGAAGATTTCGCTGGTGCTGGCGGAGAGCTCGTCAATGAGAATGGCGACCGGGCCGTTGAAGGATGGCTTGCGTGGCGTGAGCAGGAAGCGCTGGTTCCCCGAGCGCATCTTCATCTCGCCCAGCACCTGATCGGGTTGTGAGACGAAAAAACCGCCCATGCCAGACGCCATTGCGCCCAGGCCGCCGGGGTTGCCGCGGAGATCGATGATCATGCCTCGTGCGTTGGAAAATTCGGTGACTGAGGCGGCGACAAACCTCATCGTTCGGGCGGGGTCCAGCCAGATGTTCGTCGAGATGTAGCCGATGTTGCCGGGGAGAAGCTCGCTGCGGAGGTCGACGTATTCGGTGGGGAGCTGGCCGAATTTGAAGGGCATGCCCGACGGGGCGACGGCGACGAGGGAGCGAATTTCGGCTTTATCGTTGTCGTTGAGGAAGCCGATGTGGCGTGTTTCGCCGACCGAGCCGCCAACGAGCGCTCGAAGGCGGAGGGCTTGCAGGGCCGTGGCGGGCATCCCGACGGAGGGGGTTGACGCGGCCGATTGGCGGGCGAGGTTACGGCGGATGCTGTACCTGCCGACTGAGACGACTTCCCAACCGGGCTTGACCCCGGCAAGGGCGGCGGGCGATCCGGGTGTGACGTCGGTGACGAAGGCGCGGTTGTTGAATACGCGGACGTCGATACCGACCGACCCCTGCTCCTGTGACGGCGCAGTCGGGGCCGCCGACTTGGAGGCAGGGGCGTTGGAGGACGACGTCGCGTTGCCGGCGGCGGGGGCGGCACTGGATAGCTCGGCGGCGAGCTCGTCGGCGGCGTAGGCTTCGGAGGGGAGGACGGCCATGTGACTCTGGCCGAGGCGCGAGATCATGTCTCCGATGAGGGCGCGGACCTGATCGGTGGACGTGGCCGACTCGACCTTCGGGCGGAGCTCGTCGCGAACGGCGACCCAGTCGACGCCGTTGAGCTTGGAGTCGTAGTGACGGTCGCGGACGAGCTTCCAGACGAGGTCGAAGGAGGCGAGG